>PWPN01000020.1 GCA_003557125.1 Phycisphaerae bacterium
ATGTGAAAATCAACGTGCTCCAGGGCGAGCGCGAGCTCGTGCGGGACTGCCGACAGCTCGGGGAGTTCGAGCTGCGCAACATTCCGCCCATGCCGGCCGGGATGCCCAAGATCGCTGTCAGCTTTCTGATCGACGAGAACGGCATTCTGAACGTGTCGGCCGTCGAGGAACGCAGCGGGCGGCAGGCGAGCATTCAGATCGTGCCGACGCACGGGCTGACCTCCGACGAGGTCAAGCGGATGGAGCTCGAAGCCTACGCGCACGCACGGGAAGACATGACCGCCCATCGGCTGATTGATCTGCGCAACCAGGTCGCGTTCGATACGCACAAGGCCGAGCAGATGCTCGAACGCGTGGGCGGCACCTTGAGCGACGCGAAACGGGCCGACATCATGTCCGCCATGGCCGAGTTGCGTGCCTTGGCCGAGACCACCGAAGACGCTGACGTACTTTTCGACGCCTTGAACGCCTTCGATCGCACGACGTTGAAGCTGGCCGAGATGGCCATCACCGCCACCCTTCAGCAGAATAACGAAGATCGGGGGAGCTGATCGTGGGAAATGCGCATCCGTCGGCCGGCGATGAACGGCTACAGGCCGAGTCCTACCGCATCACGTTCCTTCCGATGGAACGCACGGTCGAAGTCGACTCCTCGGCGATTCCGTACGGTCATCATGGCTTGCCGGGGAGCGTCCTGGACGTCGCGCTGCATCACGGCGTCGCGATCGACCATGCCTGCGGCGGGTTCGGTGCCTGCGCGACGTGCCATGTCATTATCGAAAGCGGTTACGAAAGCTGCGGCGAACCGACCGAAGACGAGGAGGACCAGCTCGATGAGGCGGTCGGCCTGACGCCCCGCTCGCGACTCGCCTGCCTCTGCGTGCCCGACGGCAAAGCGGACCTCGTCGTCCGCGTCCCCGCCTGGAACCGCAACCTCGTCAGCGAAACCGATTGACGCGTCGTCTCTTGAATGGAACAAAAAGGTTTACGTATGTACGGTTCCGTCGTAGTGTATGCCAAACGTGCAGAACGCCACTTCCCGGAGCCATCCTATGTTTCGCAAACAGAACCCTCCTCCCGGCTCGCAGCCTGGCACGCTTGCGATCCCGGCGCACGCACCTGCTCCTCGTATCCGTGCGATGATCTATTCACCGGAATTATTTGAGGAACATGATGTCGATAAAGTGTGCACGCTGAAGGATTTTCTCCGCGATGGATCCGTTACCTGGATCGATGTGCAGGGGCTCGGCAATGAGGCGGTGCTCACATCGATCGCCGAGCTCTTTCGGATTCATCCTCTTATTCTCGAGGATATCGTCAACGTACCCCAGCGACCAAAGATTGAGAACTCGCAATACCACAGCTGTCTGATCTGCTGGATGAATCGCCTTGTTCCCGAAGGAGGGATCGACCAGGAACAGGTGAGCATCGTCGTCGGCAGGGACTTCGTACTCACGTTCCAGGAACGCTCAGGAGATGTCTTCGATCCTGTCCGATCGCGTCTCCGCCAGGGCGGACCGATTATCCGAGGGTCGGGGAGCGAGTATCTCACCTATGCACTGTTGGACGCCGTCATCGATGGTTATTACCCAATTCTTGAAACCTTGGGCGATGCTCTCGACACCATCGAACAAACGATGCTCGATTCGCGAAAACCTCGCGGGTTGCGACGGATCTACAAACTCAAGCGCGAGCTTCTCTCTTTGCGGCGGGCAGTCTGGCCATTGCGCGAGGTCACCAACACCTTGCTTCGTGACGGGACCCCCTTTTTGTCGAAGAAAATACAGACGCATCTTCAGGATTGCTACGACCATTGCATTCAGCTCATTGAGACGATCGAGGTTTATCGCGAACTGTCCGTCAGTCTCATGGAGGTCTACTTATCAATGGTGGCCAATCGGCAGAACGAAATCATGAAGACACTGACCATCACGGCCACGATCTTTATTCCACTGACTTTCGTCGCCGGGATTTACGGGATGAACTTTGAATACATGCCCGAATTATCGATCGCCTATGCGTATCCGTTATTATTGGCCATCATGCTGGTCGCGACTATGGGAATGGTCGGGTTGTTTTATCGCAAGGGATGGATCGGCGACGGCATCAACGACGAAGACGCGACGAACCTATGAGATGCCACCCTTTCCACCTGCCCGTGGAAAGGGAACCGCGCTTAAGGAAACTCATTCCGAGATTAACGCGAACGTTGCCAGCGTGGTGACCGCCAAGGCCCGCTGCAAATGGGGAATGTCGATGTATTCGGCGTCGCCGTAACAGGTTTCGAGTTGGCCGGCGCCGTAGAGTGCGACCGGGTGACCGGCGCGGTGATAGATACCCGCGGCACAGCTTCCCGACCAGGCGGTCTGGGACGGGCGCGGCTCGCCCAGCGCTCGAATGGCTGCATGGAGCGCCTGCACGGGAGCCATGTCGGAAGAGCCGACATACGGGTCGCACTGGAAGCGGTCGAATGTCATTTCGACAAGGGACGGGTCGAAGGGCCGCTCGCGCAGGGTGCAGCTTTTCTGCACGCCTTTGATGATTGCCTCGCGCATCCGCTCCTGGATATCCGCCTGATTGTGCGAAGGCCCGAACGACTGCCCACCCTCGAGAACGACGTCCCCCATCGGGTTTTCCTCACCCGGGAGGATGCCACGTGCAGGCACCTGGGGGAACTTGGGCGCCATCCGCAACAGACTGCCGAGCAGGAAGGCTGCCTTGGAGATCGCATTGTCGCACGCGGCGCCCGCCCCCATGCGGCCGGCACGCCCCGACACTTCGAGAAGAAAATTCTGCGTGTCGGCTGCCGGTTTGTACTGGATGTCGAAATGCTGCTGAAGTTTGGGCTTGCCCGTTATCGGGTCGATCTGCCGCGTCAGGTCGCCGTTCAGCCGGGTGTAGTACGACAGCGCTTCCTCCATGAGCTCTATCAATTTCATGATGATGCGCTGCGGGTTGGCATTCGATTCGACGATAAGCTCCACAGCCACATGGTCGCATGCATTGGCCGCGTGCCGACCGTACGGGCCCAGGATGCCGTGGTTCGTCTGAATGTGCTTCGCCGAAAAGAGCGGCGCCTTGGTCTCCTTCTGCATCGCACGGCCGAGCTTTTCCAGTTCGAGGACGACGAAAGGGAACAGCTCGAGCGCGGTATACTTCGGGTCCGTACCGGCGGCGAGTCGACAGCGGTAGGAGACGGTCCCACAGTGCGCGAAGTGCGGCGAGAGGTTGGTCGGTTCGAGCATGAGCACGGGCACGCCGTCCAATCGCGCATCACGCACGAGCGACCGCGTCCCATTGCCCCCGAATTCGTCATCGGCGGCCAGGTGCAGCACGAAACCCCGCGCCGGTCGGACACCGAGCTCCCCTGCCGCTTCGAAGGCCAATTTGATCTGAGCGATCAGCAACGCAAGATGCGCTTTGCCGTCCGCGGCGCCGCGGCCGAAGACGCGGTCTCCGGTCGATCGCGGCGCATGCCACGGCGACACGACGTCGAGGTGCCCGTGTAGAATCGCAGCCGGAGGCAAGTCCGCCTGTGTGCCCGGAACGTTGACGATCATGTTGGCGCGATCCGCGTAGAGCACCTCGATCGGAGGCACGCCCCCCTCGGCGTCAACGGCATAGCTAGGCCGAGCGAAGTCGCCATTCTCAGCGATGGCCGGGTCGATCGGCACACGCTTGCTGACGGCAGCCCCCCCGCTGATCTCGCGTATCTCGCGCTCGATGAGATCCAGCAGCGCATTTTCATTTTGTGCCGTCGCCTTGAGATCCTGCGAGGGCGCTGTGTTGATGGCTGCCAGCTCGAGCAAGGTGTTACGCAGATAGGCTGCATAGCGGTCGCTGTTAGCCTGAGCACGGACGTAATCGATCACGGAGCGATCCAGCGCTTTCATCAAAAACCACCTCTACTTGTTTCAACTTCGTACATGAGCCGAATCGCCCAATGCCCGCGTCCGCGCGATTCGCATCGATGTTCACACTTTTCCAAACCCCCGCGAATGGCGCCTAAGGCGCGATTGCGCGGCGCGGACCGGGGCGGTATTCGTTCAACCTGCGATCGAACGGAATCTCCACAACCTGGTACCCGACGACCTCCTGGAGTTGGCGTCGGCGCTCCGGCGAGGCCAGATCGAGCAGCACATTGAATAGATAGCCCGTCTCAGTGCGATGGCGGGACTCCCAATACGCCAGAAAATCCGCCTCGCGATTCAAAAACATCTGCCAGACCAGAATCCATTGGCGGTCGTGGTCGAGGCGACACAGGTGCGGATTCTTGAGGCTGCGGGCCGCCGCCTGGGCAAGTTGACCGCCGAGCACAGCCCCACGGTAAGGCTGATCCGCCAGGCATGGCGTGCCCATGGCCGCACGACTTGTCGCCATCAACACGCGGGCGTCCGAGCCGCTCTCGGCCAGCATCCGTTGTTCGATCCATGCAAGATTGCATTCTTGACCGTCCACGATGAAATGGTACTCGTGTTCGAGACGCGGAAGCGAAAGATCGTACATCGTCGAGACCGGGTACCGTTCCAGGACGGCCAACAGCACGAGCGCATTGTATGCGTTGATCCAGTAGGCCACACGATCCGACCGCGTTTGGAAGTCTTCCGGCGTAAGCGTCGGCCCCGTCTGGGAAAGGATCGCGTAATAGCGCTTCAGCGCTCTGGGGGACGCCTTCAGCGTCGGATAGTCCACGAGGCCGTCGCGTACGCAATGGTCGAGCACCCTGGCCCAGTCGTGATCGGAATAGCGTACCGATTCTTCCTGGAGCAACGCGCGATTCGGTCGGATTGCCTGTTCGGCACAGCCCGTTCCCGCGGCCCACGCTGCGCACGCCAGTCCCGCAAACAGCCATGCGCGCTGCAGGAGACGAGAGTCGCCGACTCTCCGCGGACCGTTCATGCAAGCCGTCAGCCAAGCCATGCGTCGAGGTCTCCGTCAGTGCCTTCAGCCGGACCTGCACATTCAACCGGGATCGAAATAGCGATGCGTTGCTGGGCTCCCCCGCCGCTTCCGATCGGCCGGACGCACGACAAGCCGCATCCCAAGGGGGGCTGCACAGGATGCAATTCAATGGATTGCGTGTTGGCAGGCCGCCTTTCGCACGGCCCATTGTATCGGGTCGGCCTCATCCGTCGAGGGGCTGGAGGAAGGATTCCGGTTAACCCGCTGCAGGCACGTCAGACGGTCGCACTGGGCGGCGCCGTCTCGACACCGTCCGCGTCGGCCAGCATCTCGGCATATTCGGGAGCGGGTTTGCCAAAGTAGAGCATAACCTCGGCCGGGCATTTGGCGATGACCGGATCGAAGTCTTCCTGGCCGGTGTACTGTTCGTAATTGAGGTAGGCCAGGTTGTCTTTGATCTCGAATGTCTCGGCCAGCATCTTCTGGCACATCTTGCAGCCGATGCAGCCGACGGTGCAGACCTGCTTGACGAGACGGCCGGGCTCTTTGTTCGAGCAGGCGATCGCGAGCATGCGGTCCTGCTTGAAGGGGATCAGCTCGATGATTCCGCGCGGGCATGCCTTGACGCACGCGCCGCAGCCGGTGCACTTGTCATAGTCGATGATCGGCAGGCCTTCGTCCATGCGCATCGCGTCGAAAGTGCAGGCAGCCACGCATTCGCCGTACCCCAGGCAGCCGTAGGTGCACGCCTGCGTCACGCCGATCACGTTGGCTTCCATGCAGCTCTGGATGCCGTCATAGGCGACCATGCCCTTTTTCTCATGCGTACGCGCACCGCAGTGAATGATGGGGCGATAGGGAAAGGATTCCGTCACCTCGACGCCGAGGATCTCGGCGATGCGGGCCGCGATGTCCGAGCCGCCCACGGGGCAGGCGTCGCAAGCGGCGCGCCGTTCGACGACGGCTCGTGCGAAATCGGCGCAGCCGGCGAACCCGCACGCGCCGCAGTTGGCAGCCGGCAGTTCGTCCACGACCTGGGCGATGCGCGGATCTTCCTGGACTTTGAGTTTTTCCTTGGCGAGCCCCAGCATGCCGGCGAAAAACAACGTCAACATGAACAGGACGATCGCAGCGAAAATGACCGTCATCGTATTCCTTCTCCGCGTGTCAGTTGAGGCGGCGTGGGCCGCCTCGCCGTTACCACGATCCATTATATAAAAACGCGCGCCCCTCAGGCGGGACACATCAGCTTCCGATCCCCGCAAATCCCAGAAATGCCAGAGCCAGGATGCCCGCTACGAGCAGGGTGATCGCTGGCCCCTGTAAACATTTTGGTACGTCACTGAAACGAATGTGTTCGCGGACGCCGGCCATGAGCGTGATCGCCAGCATGAACCCGATGCCG
>PWPN01000246.1 GCA_003557125.1 Phycisphaerae bacterium
GGCTTGCTGATGGGTCCTGATGGCGGACTCCGCAATACGGCCACGCAACATCCGTATGCCCTGTTGCCCGCGCATCTACGCCAATCGCCACGCACCCCTCCCACCCAGTCGGGCCATCAGCGGCCGCTGCAATTGATTGACGCCTCGCCGCTGAGAACCACCCCAGTGGGCAGCCCGTCACTCATACTCACCTCATTCACGCTCGTGCGCCCAATCGACCCTTTGCGTCCGGTCATGGCCCTTAATGGGTGTAACACGGCCGGCAAGAGGGCCGAATACTCCACTGCCAAGCCCCGCTCGGAATGATTGTGGAAAACCTTGCCCTGCGGTAGCCTGCAGATCTCCGGGGGAAGTCTAGTCGGGAATGCTGCGATCCGGCTGTCGGACGCAATTCCTCGCATGCTTCTAACAGTACGCGTCGTGCTTTTTGGGGGGTCTTAAAGAAGGGGGGAGGGGCGCCTGGCCGGGTTCGCCAGCCGCTCGAAGTCCGGGCCACGTCGTGCCAAGGTACGCCGCCCAACTCGTCGATCCCGACGCACCCTGCCCTGTTCGGTTAACCTCAAGCACGCGACCAACAATAGCCACGCGATTCTCCATGCACGCTGGCTTTGGGTGCCGATCATGACAAGACTGTTTGGGGAACGCTTCACAGTTGCGCTTGGTAAAGACCTCGCAGAATTATATGACATAGGCCCACCCATCCAGGATGCTCTAGCCGAAAGCGACCACGACCGAGTTCGTCAGATTGCGCAGGCCCAAGATGATATCGACGCACTCGACTACCTTGTCGACTACGCAGACGCCTACATTCGCAGGCTCGCCGACCGCCGCATTGAAGATTCTGTTTTTAACGCCGACTCTCTGCCCCTCAGGGATCCCACTCCTGATTGGATCCGCAAAATCGAGGAGCTACGGACACGGACATTCGGCAAGACGATCGTCATCCAGAACGCAGACGACACAATAGTCGTCTACCGCATCGCCCAAGCCAACGCTGGCTGTATTGAGGGTGGATACCGCATCCTCAACCGACTCGCCCCGGTTGCGGAAGCACTCATCTCGGCTCAGCCCGGTGATGATGTGTGCGTCCCAAACGCCGAGGATGGCTACGTTCTCGCCACTTCGCTCACAGACAACCCTGCGGTAGGCGAACGGCGCGACTTTGGAGTTCTCAAGTATCACGATCTTGATCTACATGAACCCGTCGATGATATGTTCAAAGTAAGAGAGACAATCGAGCATTGGCGTGACCGCATCAGCCAGTTCCTTGAAACCCACGATTGGGATCAGGTTTCCGACGAGGTTTCGTCGGCTAGCACACAGGCGCCGCTTGAGCTAGACGCTCGCGGGTCACTAGGGGCGCAATTCTATACACGAACTACTCGTGCACAAGAGGACATCATTCGAACGCAACCCTCTGGGGTTATCTTTGTAGAAGGAATTGCCGGCTCCGGAAAGACGTCGATCGCACTCGGCCGAACCAAAGCGCTCTGCGATCGTCGGTTCGAGTCCCAGGATAGCGAGTATTGGGACGACTTCTTCACGCCTGAAACGGCGATCGGCTTCGTCCTGAATAGCCAGCTCGTTGAGTACTTGAAAGAAACCCGCGACGCACTCTACATCAGCGACATGCCGGTTTCCGAGTACAATGCTCTGCGACAAAGGCTGGTACGTCAGCGCGCACAACTCCTGGAGATTGAACTCACTCGCTCGGATAGGCCTTCTTACACTCGTTCAAGGGATAGCGCCTCTGGTCTCGATGGCAGCATGGAGCTTCTGCACACAGTTGACTCGATGACTGCAGCCGCATATGCCCAGCGCGTCGAGAGTCGCCTGGCGAAACTCCCAACCCTCGCAAATGCAACAGAGAGGCAGACTGCGGTTGCCAACTTCATTTGGAATAGATTGGCCGCGGAGCTACGCAAAGTTCTCGAACCGCTCAAGGGTTCTTCGTCCGATGGGCGCTTAAAGTGGAACGCCGTCGGCAAGGATCTTGAGAATGTACATGAAAAGGTGACACGCTACCTTGACGCGCAACGATTGTGGCTTACCGTACCAGTGAAGGGCGAGTGGATCAGTGAGAAGTCTCCCGACGCGCTCATCGAAACACTTTTCCGGAACGAGATTCCTGTCGCTGTCGAAAATGCCGATGGGGCCATGAAGCCCCTCTTGTCGAAAGCAGCACTGATCGACAAGCTATTCAGTCAGAGGCACAAACTCTATGACTCATCGGATCCTGATGAACCGCTGAAGGAGGCCGACAAGAACGACATCACGAACCTTTTGGACAATCGTCGCCTCCAAGTTCCCGTTAATGGCCGCTGGCGCCGAGTTATTGACCACCAACAACGCGCGCGGGAGGCCCTCGCCAAGTCCGATTTATATGTCGCCGACGGCACTGGGTCTGGAGAATGGCGCCGCGCCGGCGCCGAGCAGATATTTAGTGACGTTGGCCGGAAACCAGCCAAGCTTCTCCGCGACCGAATCAAGCGAACTCTATTAGCCGACCTGCGCTTACCGACACTGGCCCTTGACGCTCTGCGTAATCAAACAGCGGAGTTCGGTGGCGCGCATCATGAACTTGCCAAGACCCTGGCTGCCTTGCGTGCACGCCTCGAAGAGAAACACCTTGCGGAGCATGACATAGACCTATTCCTCGGGATTGCGAGTCTCATTTCTATCAATAGTAACGGCAAACTGGATACGGTTGCACAACCCAGCTACTACTCGACAGTTTTCATTGATGAGGTCCAAGATTTCACAGAAATCCAGGTTTTCCTCATGGGCTTTCACGCCGACCCACGTCGAAGTGCGATCACAGTGGTGGGAGACTTTGGTCAACAGCTGTACTACAACCGAGTGAAACGCCTGGACGCATGCTTTCCGCACATCGCCGGCCACAAAATGCAGCATGTCCAGCTTCTCGAGAACAAACGCCAAGAGGGCAGTCCACAGTTGGCGGCGTTTTCGCGATGGTTTCGTGAGGCAATCGTTGAGGAGTCCGCGACCTCAGAGGCAGCGGGCCCTCCCTCTATCGGAGGCGCCCTCCAGCTCACCATTGGCGGGAGTGGCGAAATGACCTCCGAAGTCGAGAAAGCGCTAGGTGAGCTGATGGGAGATGAGTCGGTGGCTATCATCTGCCCGTGCTCGGAAACAGCGGAAGCGCTCGAAGAAAGGCTCCGCGACGTGGTGGAGTCTTACTTCCGGGAGTCGAAGTTCTCGACGGATAACCGGGATCTCACACGTCCGTACTATGTACACTTCACCACGCCCACTGCCACAAAAGGGCTCGAATTCGATTTCGTCATAGTGCCTCATTTCGAACGATTTGATTGGGAAGACCCAATACAGGTCCATTGTGCTTATGTGGCGATCACTCGTGCTGCGTCGCGGCTATACATCATGGCCGAAGAGACATTCGAAGGAACGCCGCTTGCGGGCTGCACCTCGTCTACACGCACGGAGCGGCCAGAGAGAACGGAACAAGTGTAATCCATGAAGACAAGTCCGGCCGTTCATCACGGCATACTTGATTCGAGCACTTCGATCGTGGGAGCCCACTGCACCAGTCCCATCAGGAGAACGAGTGCTGGTTCGAATCCAGCGGCACCAGGTTCAGATAGATTGCCGCGCACCGTTCGCACCTTGAGAAACGGCCGCCCCTTTCGGGAGCGGCCTTTCTTGTTTTGACTCAACTCGAATTCTTCCGCCGGCTGAGTTCCTCCTTCGCGATTTCGTGCCCGTAGGCAAGCAATCGCCCGGTGGGCGTGCCGAACTCTTCATCGGCCGACACTTCCCACCCTTCTGGCAGGGAAGCGACATACTGGAGAACTCGCTCTGGGTGCTTCTTCGCCAGTTCCGCCATCTTCTTGCGAACATCGCGACGCGTACCGCCCGTCAGGGTGTTCAAGAACGCCTCAGCGGCGGCCGCTTCTTTCCAGCTCATTTCTGCCATCTTGGGTCTCCACACCCCTCACGCGGCAAGGCTCCATAAACAAAAAAGCCCGGGGCGTGAAGCCGGGCTTTAAGAGAGCCCGGCGTGGAGACACACTGATCCCCCGGTGGGAGAGCAATGTCTCCCCGCCGGGGAAAAACTGGGCGACCGATGTGTTCAGGTCGCCTCAGGATCGGGAATCCGCTCTACCTCGTTGGGAGCGGGGGATCCTGCATGACTCGCGGAGGTGGCGAGCAATCGCAGACTGACGAAGTGCGTCGGTGGCGTCTGCGAGGTCGATACGATTTGAATGCTATCGGGGCGACAGAAGCCGGTCAATTCCCCACGCGATGTTCGCGTTACTTTTTACTGCGCCCTTTGTTTCGCAGTCGTTCCATCTTTTCTCGAATCCGCGCACGCATAGCCTTCGTGGTTTCTGGATCCGGTTCGATCCGTATAACCTGATCCCCATCTCGATACAAACGTATCCAGCTGCCCGCACTCATGCCCGAAGGCAACTCATCGACTGGCCGATGGATCTCCTTACCCTCCTCCTCGATCAGAATGGTGGCCACGCCGTCCGCGATGGCATCAATGAAGGCCGAGACACCGGATGGTTGGTCAGTGGACACAAGCACCTCTGTGCTCGAGGATGGCATCACGCTGGTCCTGACCGATTCCCTGGACGCGGGTGATCTCTGCGGTGCTCTCGAACGGTTGCGACTGACGCGCCGACATCAGGCCTCCCGCCAGACGCGGCGTAATCCCCTCGAGCTGCAGCAGTTGACTCGCCGAGGCGGTGTTCAAATCGATGCAGTCGTCCCCGGAGATTGAATTCTCCGGGCCGCCCGCTCCATGCTCAACGCGCACCTGTATGCCGGCGGCATCGGCCCCGATCACAATCGTTCCGCGTTCGGCTGTCCCATACACGGCCGCCCCGTGATTCTTCACGCGCTCAATCACCTCGTCATGGGGATGACCGTACCGATTATCGCGGCCGGCTGAGTAAATCACCATTTTCGGATCCACCGCGGAGAGGAACTCCGGGATGGTGGACGTGGAGCTCCCATGGTGGCCGAGATGGAGAACATCCGCCTCAACGTTCTCGCCACGCGCGAGCATCTCGCGCTCATGCGCGGCCTCCGCATCCCCCGTGTAGAGCAATGTGGCGTGCTCGTGCTCAATGCGCACGGCGACACCATCGTGGATGCCCTCCAGGGGATCGACCGGATGGATGACCCGCATAGCCATGTCGCCGCACTGGACCCCGCCTCCGGCACGGACCTCGTAATAGCTGAGGTCATCCTCGAGGGCGGCATCGAGAAAACGCTCGAAGGTGCGGCTGTCATGCTCCCAGCCGGTGGCCCACAACTGGCCGACCGCATAGCGATCGATCACCTGGTCCATCTGGCCGATGTGATCGGCATGGGGATGGGTGGCGATGAGGATGTGGATCTGCGAGACACCCACACGCTCCAGATGGCCGAGTACGTCATTCCGGTCCCAGCGGCCCGCATCGATGAGGACGTTGCACCCTCCGGATTGGATCAGCGTCATGTCGGCATGCCCGACGTCAAAGTGATAGGCCAACAGGCGATCCGCGGCCGCGGGTTGACCGACGGCCAGGGCGGCGGCAAGCGCCAGCGCGTACATCAGGGTTTTGCCTTGCACGGGCATGGGCTACTCCTTAGTGGTGGCCATGATACCGGAGGCGCCCCGACAGCGGATTTCGCCTTTCTGGAGTGGATCCTCCCCTGCTGCGCTCGCCCCACAAGGTCTGCGCGGGCCTCAAGGGGTAGACCCCTCGAGCGCATGGATTCTGCGCCTTGGTCATCGCTTGTGGTCCCCGTGCGTGCGGGCACGCTTGTGCGTGGTGTGTACACGGTGGAGGAAGTTGTGGCTCGGGGACTGCGCTTGACGGAACGGGAAGCGGTTCGTTTGGGATTGATCCATCCCGAGGAGGTACGGCAGTCCGCATCGTCGCGTTCGGGCTGTGCCCTGCCCGTTTGCTCGATTGACGGCGACACGCCCCAGGAAATGCTCTGGCGCGCTCTCTGCCGACGCTGGCCACAGCGGGTGCGCTCCGGCGATCTGTGTTGGGAGTTCACGGGTGCGGTACCGGGCCGACGGTTCCGGATCGACATCGCGATCCGTTCAGCACGGCTGGCGATCGAGAGCGACGGGTGGCAACACCACGGCCGCTATCTCTCGGACTTCAAACGCGATCGCGCGAAGGACAAGGCACTCGTCTGCGCGGGCTGGCGTGTTCTGCGATTCTTCTCAGAAGAAATCCGCGGGGATCTTGAAGGACAGGTTGATCTCATCGCGAGCGTGCTCGCGCGCCTTGCGGCAGATGATGGCCATCA
>PWPN01000236.1 GCA_003557125.1 Phycisphaerae bacterium
AATACTGGCCCACGCGCCGCCGCGCCTCGCGGACGAGCCCCACCATTTCCAGAAGCTGCTCGACGCGTCGCCGGCGATCCTGACGCGGAATGCGGAAGAGGCGCCCGTAATAATCGAGCGTTTCCCGCGCATCGAGGAAGTTGTAGAGATACGACTCTTCCGGGAGGTACCCGATCCGTGCCTTGACCGCCACGTCCGTCGGCGGTTGGCCGAGCACGCTGATGCGCCCGCGGGTCGGATAAAGCAGACCGAGCATCATCTTGATCGTCGTCGTCTTGCCCGATCCGTTGGGCCCCAGCAGGCCGAAAACTTCGCGCGGGTAGATGTCGAAATCGAGGTGGTCGACCGCCACCACGCGCTTGCGGTGCCAGAAGTCTTTGAAGACTTTCGTCAGCCCGACGGATTGGACCACGGGTTTGCGGTTGTGGTTCATAAGGCTAGCCGTCCCAACGTCCGGAAAACATCATCACTGACTGTCCGCGCTTCGGCCTCGACGACGCCGTGCACAGTGCAGCGCCGACAGGCGAAGGCCGACACGACTCCGCGCGGCGAGGCACCCGGCCAAGGGCTGGACCTTACGGCCCGGTCCTTTGCCGCATCCGATCGCGCTCGGCCTGGAGGATCTCTTCCGGGTCTCTGTTCAGAGAGAGAATCAACCGCTTCGGGCCGGGTGGCATCCACCATTTGACGAGGCCCGGCGCGTCCAGCAACTCACCGAGCATTTGAAGCCGGAGCCGATCGCGGACGAGCTGCGGATCGCGCTGATGTTCCGCAAGGTACGCATTGAATCGCGCGACATCCGCGTGCATCTGGGCGAGAATGTCTTCGCGCTGCTGCTGGGCGCGCCGGATCAGCGCGCCCGCTTCGCCGGTCGCCTGCGTCTCCAGGATCGTGCCGATTTCCGCGATCACTTCGTCATATTCGGTCGAGTCTTCGAGCTGGTCGAGCCGTTCGATGAGCCTGTCGAGTTCCTCCCAGGCCGACCCGGCCACATTCACGAGTCGCTCGATGCGATGGCTCTCCGCTTCCTTGATGAGTTCGCGCCGGTGGTTTTCAGCCGCCGAGACGCTCAGAAACTCGCGCTGGGCCTGGAGTGGAAAATACGACTGCTCCGCGGCCACTTTCTCAAGGAAGATCCCCGTCTCCATCCCATCCAGCACGTCCTGGGCCCGATCCCGAACCGCCTGGGCGATCTGCCGGGGATCCTTCCAGATGACGTCGGTCGTCGTGCGAGCCGCCTCGGCCACCGCCGCATCCTTGATGATCGAACGCAGCAGTTCGCGATCGTCTCGCACGTTCCGCACGAAAAGAATAACGTCCGAAATCTGATCGGCCGGGTCAACATGATCCGCGCGGACGCGCACGCGATCGTTGATGCTGTATTCGACATTGAGCAACAAGTGCATGATGCCGCGATCGCCGGTCAGCAACGCGCCGTCACGAGCCGGATCGAGGCCGGCTCCCCGCGCGGTCAGTTCGCTGAGCCGCCGCGTCCGGTCCCGATCGCTGAGTCGCAGCCAGAAGGCATCCACCGTCAGGTTGCGAAGTGACGTGTCTACGTCGATCTGCTCGTCGATCGGGAACGGCATCGCCAGGTGCAGGCCCGGCCCGAGCGGCTGCTCCACCAGTCGGCCGAAGCGCGACAGCACCGCGACCTGCCGTTGGTCGACGATCGTGATACCGCTGAACAGGAAGACGGCCACCAGGCCGACCATGACAAACTTGAGGATGCGGAAACTCATCCGCAGCGCATCGGCCAGCGACTGATTGGCCGGGTCCAGCGGCATCTCCGGCAGGGCGTGTCCGCCATGATCATGGCCGCCATGACCGTGCCCGTCATGATCGTGCCCGCCGGGCACTGTATGATTCAACTCGTGCGAATCCACCACGGTTTAAACTCCATCATGGGTTGCCGTCCGCGTCTCAAACGCTTCGGCATATCCGCCCATCGTCCTCACGGGCTTCCGACAATCGTCGTCGTAACCTCTTTGTCCTCCAAGGTGCCTTCCACACTCTCGGACGATGCCCGGTCGGCCAATGGCCCCGGCGCGGAAGGCGACTCCCGGAAGAGGTCCGTGAAAATCGGCTGATCGAGAATCAGCGTCGCTCGTTCGCTCAAAATCTTCGGAATGTTTTCGATCTGAAGCAGAAAGACAGCCAACGCTTCGTCCTGGCTGAATACCTTGTTGTACTGGACCGAACGCGCCTGACCTTCGGCGATGATTTCTTTGGCTTTGCGATCCGCGAACGAAAGGATCGTCCCTGCGATCGACTCGGCCGTCTCCTTGATCTGCTGTGCCTGCGACTCGCCCTCGCTCGTGTAGCGCTGGGCGATGGCCTCGCGCTCCTTCTTCATCGCGTCGATGACCGTCGTGCTGATGGCCTCGGGAAGAGCCAGCGATTCGATCGCGACCCGTTCGATCCGCACGCCGTACAGCTCTTTCGTGACCTCCTGGACCGCCTCGGCCAATTCCGCCTCGATCTGGTCGAACCGCAGCTGATTCGGATTCGTCGAGACGAAATGGGTGAAATCGTAGTTGCTGATCACCGTCTTCTGGTCGTTACGGACACGGATTTTCACCCGCTCCTCGGCATCGGCCATGCTCTTGCAGCGAATCGAGAAGATATAGGGATCCTCGATCCGCCAGCAGATCGTGGTGGACACGATGACGTTCTTCCCGTCGCGCGTCGGGGTCTCTTCCCCCATCGTCGTCGACGTCTGAATCCGCGCGTCGTACGTGTCGACCTTCTGGATCGGCCAAGGCCATTTCCAATAGAGACCCGGCTCGGTCAGGACGCCGCGTTCACCGATCTGGCCGAACGTTCGAACGACCCCGACCTCGGAAAACCGGACTTGAAACGTGATCATATACGAGATCAGAAGGACCGCGATGAGCGTCCCGCCGATCAATGATGGCCAGCTGCGTTTCATGACTCCTCTGATCTCCCTTCGGATTCGGCGAGCCTGTCGATCCCGCCGTCACGCGTTTGTCCGCCGCCGGAGCCTCTCGGCCCCACAGTTAATCTCCGCGATTTGCGCACCTGCGCAACTTTGCACGAATCAATTGGTATCCAGGCTGGCTCCCAGCGGAGCCGCCATCGGGTCCTTGATGTCCAAATGGAACGTACTGTTGGACCCTTGCTCGTGCGTTGTCACATTCAGGTACTTGCGGATCGCGCCGGTCGACGCGGCGATCGCCCGCAGGTACCGTTGCGCCCGGTACAACCCCGGCGCCGCATCGTGCAGGGCCCTTTGCGTCTCGAAAGCCATCGCATCCGCATGGGCCTCGTTCTCCAGGCGCCAGCGTTGCGGGCGCGCTTGGGCGATGAGCCGGCTCGCCTCTCCACCCACGGGAGCGAGCCTCGCTGCCTGGTCACCGAACAGCAGCGCGTTTTGCCGCTCGCGAGCCGCTTCGAGCTGTTCGGGCGATGCATTCGGGTTGGCCGAAAGCTCGTTGACCAGACGGATGGCCTCGGCAAGTTGTTCCGCCCGACGGACATCCCCAGCCACTGTCGCCAGACGCTTGTTGTAATCGGCGGCCGCACTGCGGATGGTGACGGTCTTGCCTTGCTCGGCCCCGATGACCTGCTGGAAGGACTCGGCTGCCTCGACCGGCGGATGCACGCCCTGTAAGCCCACGAAGACGACCTCGACGCCCAGGCCGGCTCGGACCGCCTCATCCTGGATCGAGCGGTGAAGGCGCTGTTCCATCTGGCCGCGCTGCTGGCCGAGCACGCCATCCACGTCGGCACTGGCGAATCGCCGGGTGATCTCCCGTTCAGCGATGGCTTTCAGTAATGCGTCGGGATTGCGATATGTCGCCACCCAGTCGTACGAGTCGCGGATCTTGTATTCGACATCCATCGAAATACGCAGCTTGCTGACCGAGACAGCCTCACCGCCCTCCATGTCGGCGGGGTCCGCCTCTCGGGCCGGTGCCTGGATCACAATTTCCCCGGGCACGACCTCAATGGCCTCGGCCTCCACGGACAACTCCTCCTCCTCGGGCGTCATGAACTGGGCCAGACGCGGCGTGGCCACAAGAACGTCGAGATGCGGTTCGTGATCATGGGGGTTCGTCCAGAGGATCAAGGGGTCGTGGCGGGAGGCCTCATCCCCCACGATGCCGACCCGCAGCTTGTGCACCCGTGCCAGATCCACCTTCGAGACGCGGTCGATCGGCCATGGATAGATCAGATGCAGCCCCGGCCCCTTGGTCTGGCCGAGATATCGACCGAACCGTTCCACGACAGCCTCTTGATGCTCGCCGACGAACAGCAGGCTGCTGGCCAGCAACATGCACGCGACGGAGAAACCCAGCAGCGGGACAGCCGACCGCTCCAGGAGCTTGTAGAACCAGGTGGACGAAACCTCGAAGCCGAACTGATAATTCAGCGCTTCGGCGATCGAACGGGCGATGCCGCCCGGCTCCGAGAACAGGCCGAGCAGACGGCTCTCGAACGCCGGTCGCGGCACTTCATCGCTGCGGCGAGGCCGATAGCAGTCGAGAACCAGGTTCATCGCGAACTCGGCACCCAACACGAGCAGAAGGATGCGAAGCACATAGGCGAGAATCTGTTCGGGAAGCAGCCACGGCGCCGTCGGGTCCGAAAGGGCGATCGCGCCAAGGCAGGCGGCCACGGCCACGGACCCGAGCGCGATGCCCATGAGATAGCTCGCACCCGCACGGAGCATCTGCCATTCCGCGTAGCGCGTCATCCCGACGACGTAACGCGAGAGCAAAAAGGCCAGAAAAGCCACCCCGCCCAGGAACCAGATCATGATGTCCGTGTGGACGATCGGCGGCCAATCGACCTCCGAGGGGGCCTGCTGCAGCGACCAGGGCCAGAAAACCAGCCCCAGAAGCGCCATCGCCACGATCATGACGACCGAGAAACCCGGAAGCATCCACCGGTACATCCACCGCAGGCGACGGCGGGCCAGAAGGAGCTGTTCGGAGTCTTCATCGAAGACCGTGCCGGTCTGCAAGCCGACTTCACGCTCCCGGCGCAACTCCTCGGTTTCGAAGGCCTCTTCCTGGACAAGCACGCGCTGATGGTAGGTCAACAGCAGCGCCAGCCAGATCGGAAGGCCCGCAGCCGTCAAATACGCGAGCGCCTGGAGACTCTCCGACTCGCTCCAGATCGCCAGCACGGCATACAGGGCGCACACGAGTGTCTGGAAAATAAGCCCAAGAAGGGCGACGCTTCGGCCTCTACGTTCCGGAAGTTCCTGGATCATGGGGATCTCGACAACACGGTCCAAAGAAGTTATTGAAAAAGACTCTTCAGACGCCGGGGCATCGATACACGAGCAGCCGTTCGGTGCTCGCAACACATAAACGCGTCCGGGTTTTGCCGCCATTCGACGAAGGCGGGCCTGCGAGGTCGACCGGGACGATGCCGGACGGTAACGCTAGCTTGACGGTAACGCTTTCGTGACTGCTATTGTCAGCCGGGCTGTCCTCCGCGAAGACCGTCCGACCCGACCCTGTCCGGGCGACGTACTTGACAATAGCAGCGTAATTTACAACAACGTTAAGAACCTGCCAACCCGCACTCGGCTCCGTCCGGTCTTTGCGGGATCGCGTTGGAAGCGTCTCGCACGGTTGGCACACACTTTTCCGAGGCCATGATGTTCACGAAACTCTGGGGAATCGCAGCCAACAGCTTTCTCGAAACCATCCGACAACCCATTTATGGCGTTCTCCTCGTGGTGACGACGCTGCTGCTCATCTTGAATGTCGGCGTCAGCGGGTATACGCTCGAAGACGACAACAAGTTTCTCAAGGACCTCGGTCTTTCTACGTTGCTGATGAGCGGTTTGTTTTTGGCTGCCTTCAGCGCAGCGGGTATTTTGTCGCGCGAAATCGACAATAAGACCGTTTTAACCGTCGTCAGTAAGCCTGTGGCCCGTCCTTTGTTCGTCCTGGCGAAATTCCTGGGGCTCGCAGGAGCGCTGGCAGTCGCTTTCTATTTGACCGGCATCGTCTTCCTGCTGACCATGCGCCACGAAGTCCTCCAGTCGGCCGCCGACTCGATCGACATGCCCGTCGTCCTCTTCGGAGGTGGGGCGGTCCTGCTGGCCGTCGGACTGGCCGCTTTTTGTAACTACTTATATGACATGCAGTTCTCGTCATTGTCCGTCGCCTTGGCAGTGCCTTTCATGACCCTCGGACTCGCACTGGTCGCCCTGATCGGTCCGAATTGGGAAATACAGCAATTCGGCAAAGATTTCATTGACGGGCAACTCATCGGTGCCGCTGCCCTCGCTTTCGCCATGATCATGATCCT
>PWPN01000190.1 GCA_003557125.1 Phycisphaerae bacterium
ATCGCCTCGGAAACGAGCCATTCCTCGAACTCGGGACGATCCCCCAGGAAGACCACGAGGTCGGCGTACTCGGCTGCGACATCGTGCTCCTGCCCCCGCCCGGTGGCCACCTCGAGCAGCCCTTCGGCGTAAACGTCCGCCACGGCCAGCATTCGCTCGTCCAAGGTCGCCATCACTCACACCTTCAGGCCTTTCGACGCACGGGCCGCCCCGCGTCCTCACCCGCCTCGCCCCGGCTGCTGGCCCAGTTCGCGAAGCGAATCGAGCACGAGCCGCTGGTGCTCTTCCGGCGTCATTTGCCGTTTGAGTGCCGACTGGGCCAACCGCGAGGCCAACTCGATCGCCTCATCGTACATCCGTTGAACCGCCGCATCGCGCGCCTGGTCGATCTCGCGTCGGGCCCGCTCGATGAGCTCGGCCGCCTGGTCGTGCGCTTCCTCTTCGATCCTGAGCCGCGCAGCGGCCGCCTGCTCCTGGGCCCCGTGAACAATCATCCGCGCCTGTTCCCAGGCATCGGCGATCTTCTGTTCGTATTCCTGGCGCCGTAGCTCGGCCTGCTCGCGCTCGCGCCGGGCCTGCTCGAGGCTGCCGCGGATGAAGTCCTCGCGCTTCTGGAGGCCCTGCAGAATGGGCTTGAAGGCGAATACGGTCAGCACGATCAACAGCCCTACGAAGACGATGATCGTAAAGACCGCATGCCAGATATCCACCTGCATGGCCCCGACCGGGCCGCCGCCCGAAGCCGCAAAGGCCTTCGCCTCGCCGGCCCACACCGCGGCGATTCCGATACCTGTCTGCCAATGCCACCGTCGCATGCTGTGCGTGCTCCCTCGGCGACCGATCACGGCTGGCCCGCCGGCCCCACGATACTCAACGCTTCGATCACCCGGTTGCCGACCTGCAAGCAGACCACCAGCGCCAGAAACGTGAACCCTTCGATCAGCGCGGCCGCGATGAGCATCGTGGTGAAGATGCGTCCGCCCGCCTCGGGCTGCCGAGCCTGGCTCTCCACAGCCGCACTGGCCAGCTGCGCGATCCCCTTGGCGGCTCCCAGTACGATCAGGGCCGAACCGATCGCCACGCCGAACAGCGCGAACTCCCCGTCGTTGAATAACGAAAAGGCCATCATTGGAAACGTCGTCATGTCCGTATCTCCCGTCGAACCGAATTCCCTAGCGAGGATTCTGCCTTCGTCCCATGAAGCTGTGCAATCGACCAGGCCTCGTCAATGCTCACCCTTGATCACGGCTCCGATGAACAGGCAGGTCAAAAAGACGAAAATGTACGCCTGAAGGAACGCCACGAACAACTCCAGCAAGCTCAACGCGATGCAGCCGATCACCGTCGGCACCGCGATCCCGACCGAGGCGAGCCCGCGTGCCGTCGGAATCATCAGCAGGACCGTGACCATCACCACGTGGCCAGCCATCATATTGGCAAAAAGACGCATCGCCAGCGCGAACGCGCGAATGACCGTCCCGACCAGCTCGAGCACCAGCAGAAGGGGAAAGAGGATCACGCCGATGACACCCGGCACGTGCGGAACGAGCCGGTAGAGATAAAACGCGACGCCGAACGGTGCAGCCGTCAAAACCGAACGGCCCTGGTGCACTTGAAGGCGCGTCTGCTGGAAAACGCCCGCTGCGTGGATCGCAAAAAAGACCAGGGTAGCCAAACCCGCGGTCACGGAAAGGCTCGCGGTGGCTGCCCCGAACACGTTCTGGTGCCCGACGGAGACCGCCAGAAACGCGTCGAGCGGGACAAAACCCAGCACGTTGTTGATCAGGATGAAAAAAAACAGGGTCCAGAGGAAAGGGATGTAGCGGTCCGTCTGCTCGCCGAGGATGGGGCGGGCGATCGTCGAACGGACGAACTCCAGCAACGTGTCGAGTAGGTTGCGCGTGCCGGTCGGGACGAGCGGATAGTTTCGGGCGGCTACGATGAAGATGGTCGCCATGAGCACCGCCGACAGCAGCAGCATGAGCATATGACTGGTGAAAACCACCGGCCCGAAAGTGGTGATCGGGTGGGGGGCGAGATGCTCGATCGGATCGCCCGCCGCCAGAACCAGTGGAAAAGTGCTCATCGCTTGCAGCTTCCGTCTCGCACGGTCGGACGATCCGCCGCGCGCTGCTCATTTTCTGCATGCATGAGGCGGATCATCCAACCCGTCTCGACCGCCAGAAGCGCCAGGTAGAAGATCACCATCCAGAGCATCAGGGGCATCGCCGGCCACGGGCCGTGCCAGATCCCCCACAGCAACGCTCCACAGGCCAGCAAAAGCCGGATGGGGACTGCCGCCAGCGCCATTTCGAACATGAGACCGCTCGAACGTACCCGGGCCACCCCGAAGGGAATAAACGCCAGCCAGCAGGCTGCCAGATTCACCAGGGCCGCGAACCACAGGACCCCGCCCGTCCAGCTTTCCGCCTCGGCCTCGACCGGGGCTGCACGTCGACCCAGGGCACACTCGGCTGCGCCCCCGATCAAAACGACCACTGCCAGGCTGAAAAACGCGAACGCTTTCATGCCGGGGGCTCCGGGCCCTTGCCCGGCGGGTCCTGCCCGGACTTCGGCGAGTCGTCGAGATCACGCATCATCGCATAGGCCGACCGGATCAGCAGATACATGCCGCTGACGAAACCGAACGCCCCACCGCTTAACAGGCCCCACGGCGAAGTCGCATAGCGCTGATCGAAGAGGTAGCCGAAAAAACTGAACAGGGCGACGGCCACGGGAAATTCGATCGCAACCCCGGCCCATTTCCAGTATCTGGAATCATCAGGCTCTTGATCGGACAGCAGGCCCATATCCGTCCCCCCTGCCGGTGGTGTGACCGTCCGGCACAGGAACACAAGTCGTCGAGTCTAGGACGCATCGCAGTCAGCGTCAAGGACCGTCGCCGACCACTCCATCGCCCCGATCTTCCCACTTTTCGGCAAAGGAAAACCCGCAGCCGAGGGCTTCGACCGGTCGCCCGGCCTCCCCTCCGCCGCGGGATCCGTTGTCATCTTTCAGCTCTTTGAACGACCTGTCGGCCCATCGGCCGATTAACGACCGCTCGTGCCCGCCAGCACACCGACGGAATCGGCCTGTGCCAGCAAGGGCGATCGACGGCGACGGCGGCGCTTCTTGGGAGCGCCCGGCACGCGAACCTCCGGCACGCGGGGCTGGGCCTGGGCCGCCATCACTAGGGCCTCTTGGGCGGTCGGCGCGAACAGGTCCGCGTGGACCTCTTGCCAGAGCCCATCGGCCCGGTTGAACACGCCGCCGGATATCAGAATATTCATCGTCGGATGAGCGCCCACTTCACGAATAAGATGGATCAATCTGCGAACGGCCACGACACCTGCCGGCTGCGTGCCGAAAATCAGAAGAACGTCCGGCCCGAGCCTGCCCACGAGCGAAAGCGTCTCATCGTCGGGCACGCCGCCGCCGACAAAAAAGGTCTCCCACCCGTCGGCCTCGAAAAGGTCCGCGCACATCTGGGCACCGAGCTCTTCCGGCTCATTTTCGGCACAGAGAATCACAATCCGCCGACCGTTCCGCTCACGCTGAGCAAGATGCACCTGGACTTGGTCGGCGATCACGCGCACAATCCGCATGGCCATATGCTCGGCGGCCGCATCGATGCGGTCCTCACTGTACAATTCCGATATCTGACCCATCGCCGGCCACAGCAGTTCATCGTACAGCTTTCGTACCGGCAGCCCCTCATCCACCATCTCCCGAACCAACTCGCGGCAGAACTGCCGATCACCAGCCGTCAAAGCCTCGACAAACTGTCCCAGGACCGTCGCCACGTTGCTCATGATCTCCCTTTCCGGCGATCCCGGCCGACCCGTGCTTCGAGGTCCGCCCAGCCCATCGTTCCGCCGCCTCCTGCCTTGGAAAACAAGCTTCTCGCCTGCCTGTCTCAAACCCCGGCCGTGTCCCACGACCATTTTCGAAAATCCCATACTCCCCAGAACCCTCACACTTCGCATCCCTCTCATTCTACTCTTATTTTCTCACCAGATGTTAAGATAGAGAAAATAAGCTGACTGGCGAAACCTGTATCGTCCGTTCCCTGAAAATTTCTTGAGAGTGATCAGCACCTTTTGGCCGTCAGATGCGCAAGATTTGCGCGATTTCCTGGGCGTCCGATAAAGGCACGGGAACACCCCATAAGGTGAAGCACCGATGCGTCGATGCCCTCGAAAAAAATCAGAATCAATGTGTGCGGGACGGGCGTTTTCTTTGCGGATTCACGATGTGCAGCGCATTTCTTGCGCGTTTCCTCAACGATTCTTATAACGGAAGAAACGTTTCGAGCTTGGGTGAATCGCAATCCGAGCGTGGGGTGGGTCGTCGCGCGCGGACATCCTACAAATGGACTGTACCGTTCCGGATCGCTGGGTTACGCTGTGTATTCGTATCATGCGCGGAGCGGCATGCAAGGTTTATTACGTGTCGCACCCCGTTCTGCAGGCATCGCGGAGGAGACAATGAGTCAGCTGCCCTCACCGCAACCCTTGGCCAAACGCCAATTCGCCAGCGACAACTACAGCGGCATCTGCCCGGAAGCGTTCGAAGCGATCCGCCAGGCCAACCATGGCCATGCCCCTGCCTACGGCGAAGACGAATGGACGCGCAAGGTCTGCGATCTGCTTCGCGAGTTTTTCGAGAAAGACTGCGAGGTTTTTTTCACGATCAACGGCACGGCCGCCAATGCGCTGGCGGTGGCTACGCTCTGTAAGCCCTACCACTCGATCATCTGCCATGAGACCTCGCACCTGGAGACCGATGAATGCGGTGCGCCGGAATTCTTTTCCAACGGGACCAAGATCCTCGTGGTCGGCGGGCAGGAGGGTAAACCCGACCTGGAAGCTGTCGAACGGACCGTCAAACGCCGTTCGGACATCCATTATCCCAAACCCAGGGCGTTGAGCATCACGCAGGCTACCGAGCTGGGTACGGTCTACTCGACTGAAGAAATGGGTCGTGTCGCCGAGTTGGCCGACCGACTCGACCTGACCCTCCACATGGACGGGGCACGGCTGGGCAATGCGCTGGCCTCGCTCGATGTCGCCCCCAAGGAGGTAACCTGGAAAGTCGGCGTCGAAGTCGTCTGCCTCGGAGGCGTCAAGAACGGTCTGGAAATCGGTGACGCGGTCGTCTTTTTCGATCGTGAGCGGGCTGCGGAGTTCGACTATCGCTGCAAGCAGGCAGGTCAGCTCTGTTCGAAAATGCGTTTCATCGCAGCCGGCTGGATCGGCGTGCTGGAAAGCGGCGCCTGGCTTCGCAATGCCCGACACGCCAACGCCTGTGCCGAACGTCTCGAAAAACAGCTCCGCACAATCCCCGGCCTGCGGATCATGTTCCCGCGACAGGCCAACTCGGTCTTCGTGGAGATGGATCCGCGCGTGGCTGCGGCTCTCGCCGAACGGGGATGGATCTTCTACTCCTTCATCGGCGTGGGCGGCGCACGTTTCATGTGCTCATGGGATACGACCTACGAAGACGTCGATGCGCTGGCAGGGGATATCCGGGCCCTGGCCGAGCGTGCATGATCCATGCGAGCGCACCCGTTGCTGCTGCACTCAGAATGCCACCCAAATGGCATCTTATTGGCATCTTCAAGGTCCTGGCTCAACCTGCGACGGGGCAGGGATCGGCACGCCGATCTCCTGGAGGGCGGCGCGAAGGTCGATCATGCGAAGCGATTCGGGCAATTCGCCGGCCATCGACATCGCGAAGGCCAACGAGCTGAGCGGCCGCAGGTTGCCGTGCAGCGATTGCATCGGCAGGCGTTCGGCGATGAAGTCGCTACCGACCGCGTATTCATCCCCGAGGCTGAGCATGACGTCGGGCTCGTGGATGACCAGGCCGTCGAATGCACGCCACAGGCGATACACTGCGTCCGGGAAGACATGGTCGATCGTGGCTTCGAAGAGCACCTCGTCGCGGATAAAACCGTCTTGATCCACCTGGCCCCGTTCGGCAAGCTCATCCACGATGCAGGCAAGCTTCAGCGGATCGCCCACCTCGGCCCGGTAGCGAAAACCGGCGGCGTTGCGGTCGATGCGGGCCCGTCCCGTACGGCTGAAGACGACCACTTCGTGCCCGGCAGCTGTTCCATCCGTAGGCCTATGCTTGAAGCTGGCCAATTCCACGCCTTCCAGTGCGATGACATCGCCGGCCACGCGCTCCGGCTGGAGCGTATAAATGACCGCACAGTTGACGACGCCGAACTCCGGAACAGCCACCTCGTCAGGGTGCCGGAGCGGGCCG
>PWPN01000147.1 GCA_003557125.1 Phycisphaerae bacterium
AACTCGCGCGATTCGCCCTCACCAAGATTGCCCGCATCCAAACGGATGTTCCTGTCGTCATTGGCCGTTACCAGCCCTTCCGGTAGCGTATCCTCGATCCGGACGTTCCGCGCGGTACCGGTCCCCGTATTCGTAACGACCAGCCTCATCGGGATCGTGTCACAGAACGACACCTGCGAGGGCATACTCTTTTCCAGCGAGAGGCGGGGCTCGACGATCCAATGCGATGCACAATTTTCCGTCACCAACCGCACTTCGACACATCCGGTAAGCTCGCCGGCACTCTCGGCGCTACCGCTGACCCGTATCGTGACGGATTCGCCCCCGTCCAGCGTTTCGATCCGCCACTCGGCTGACCTGTCCTGCCGGTCGCGCGGCGACGGCTCGACCGAATCGACTCTGAATCCTTCAGGGAACGTTTCGACGATCGTCACGTTTCCGATCGCGGCATCGGTCAGATTGGTGATTCGGACCTGGTACTCCATATCGGTCCTGGCGCGGGCTTCGGCCGGTGCCATCCGCTCAATCAGCAGAATGCTCGTCGCGCGCTGGCCGGTCGGAAAAAAATGCTCCGTTTGAACCATGCCGGTCACGGCCTGCTGAGCCGCTGCGCCGCCCGAGGCAGCCAACACGAAACCCACGGCCAACAAAGTGACATTTCTCATCATGCGTTTCATGGCCGAGTTGCCCTCCCTTCTAATGATGGGATCTGCGTGGCCGACCGGAGACACCACGTCGTCCGGTCACGGCAGCCTCGCAGGCGCTTTCAGTACGGAAGGCTCCGCTCCAATCCATATTCACGGAGCCTCGACAGCTTTATGCAGGTCGGGCGCGCCGGTCACTACCGACGCGCCCCCCGCTTTCGTGCGCTATTCGTAAATGTACGTAGCCTCTGTCTCCAGGACCGGAGGAGACACCAACTGATCACTCGTCAGCTCGACCGTGAATCGAACGTCACCTTCCGCAAGCCCCCTGACCTCGACGCGATAGACCGCTACGTCCTTCGGATCGAGCTGAGGCAGAGGCGCGAACGTGACGACCCGATCTTCCACAGTAGCCCGGGTCGGGCCGTCGGATGCGACATGCTCCTGCTCAGAGGGCAACCTGCAGACGATGACGATATTCGTCCCGTCAGCCGTTCCTTGATTCGTCACGGAAATCGTATAGATCGTCGTTGTTCCGACTTCGATCGGATCGGGGTCGTCAACGACCTCCAGAAGGATGGCCGGAACGCCTCGGGCCTCCATATGGGCTTCGGCCGTATCCTCGGCACAGATCGCCCGTGCACTGGCCACGTTGCGGAAATCGCCGCGACGCGTCGGCCGAAGGGTGACCGTGACGCTTCGCGAGTCGCCCGGATTGATCGTCCCGAGATTCCAGGTCACCACATTGTTACTAAACTGACCTCCATCGCTGGCGGAGACGAATTCCATGGCCTCCGGCACGGTATCCGTCAGAACGGTCTGATTCGCCGGGGCGTCACCACTGTTGGCGACGGTAATCCGGTATTCCGTCGATCGTCCGATGAAACGCTCCGCCGGAGCTTCCTTGCTGACTTCGAGGATCGGCTGACGCACGACGATCGTACAGGAGGCTTCGTCGCTCAAGCCACCGTCGGCCGTCACCGTGGCACGGTTCTCGAACGTACCCGTCCGATCCGCTTCAAGGACGAGGTCGACCTGTCGCGATTGGCCGGGTTCCAGCGTACCGATATCGACCGTCAGCGATCTTTGCCCATCCTGCGTCGCCAGGCCTTCCGGGAGTTCGTCGACCAGGCGGACGTTCGTGGCCGGGCCGTCCCCCGTGTTCCGCACGATGAGAGCGATGGGGATCGGGTCGCAGATGAGCACCTCGGTCGGGCACTGCTTCTCGACGACCAGCTCGGGTGCGGCGATCCGGGTCTCCGCACAATCGCGCCCTTCGAGCCCATGCTCGGCGCGTACGTCGGCACAGTTGGTGAACTGACCGACTCGCGTACCTCGCACGGTGAGGGTAATCGCTTCGCTGGCGTTCGGCCCGACGCGCCCGAGCGACCAGGAGAGCGACTGCCCGGAAACCTGGGCGGACGGAGAGCTGGAGACGTATTCGATGCCGTCCGGCAGATCATCCGTGACGACCACGTCCTCGGCGTTGACCTGCGACGGGTTCGAAACCACGATGCTGTATTGGAACTCTTCGTTGATCAGTGCACGCGCGGGCGCGCTCTTCTGGATCGCGATGCGTGGGCCGATCCAGGTCTTGCTCGTCCGCCCTTCGGCCATGGGAGCCCGACGATCTTCCCCCCCGGCCACCGTGATCCGGATATTGTTCGTGCCTTCGGCCGGCTCGTCCTGGTTGAGCGTCACGGTCGCTCGGCCGTCACTGTCGGTGACGACCGTCGCCCGTCGCTCACCCCCGGGGTCGAACGTCCCTGCCGGCCCGTCCACGATCTCGTACGTGACCTCCTGACCCTCGAGCGGGGTCCGGTCCGAGGCCCGCATCACCCTCGTCGTGAACTCGTGCTGGGTGCCGATCGGGTTTGTCCCGGGAGGCGGGAATTCCCACTGCGCATCGTACCAATGCTTCGTGGCGAAGACCTTGTGATTGCGCCAGTCATAGATCCCCGGCGCATAGGCGATGATGTGCGTTGTGCCCTCGACGGGAGAGCTGATCACGCACCATGTCTGACCCGGCGTGAGATGGACATCATCCGACGGGTCATCGTTGCCGCGGTCCAGGACGCGGTGCTTGTTGTTCGTGTGGGAGACGGCGAAGCTGTTATCGACTTTGTAGCCGCGACTCGCGCGCCAGCCGCTCGAATCGACCTCGATGATGTCGCCGACGCTGCCCTGCGAGATGATCCATTCGACACGTCGATTCGGCAGCGGATCGCCATGCTTGTCCCTGACGGTGGCGACGAGAATGTGCTGGGAGCCGACCGGGTTGACGTCGGTGAGGGGGGTCAGCTCGATCGTCGCCGAATAGGGATCCCAGTCCTTGTAATAGCCGCACGACGGAGGCTTGGGGTGGGTTGGAATGATATCACCCGTCGCCGGCCAGGTGAACGCGTGCGGCATGTGTTTGCGGCATCCCCCGCCCGCAACGAGACCGGACAACGTGGCCACGACCGCGACGACCTTTACGAAATTTCTGGAACTCATGGCTGCCCCCTCAAGAAATAGTGAACATATCGATCTTGTTGCCTGCCAAGGGCTTCCCATCGGTTATCAATCAATGCCTATTCACCCCTTGTGTACAGAGTGATAAGGCATATTACTTCGCGCCATCGCTATCGATCGAACCGATCAAAGGGCAGTGAAATCGTCTTTTTCTGAGCGATTTGCATTGCCGGCAAACCCCGAGAACGAGTTATCAAAGCGCATGTTGCTTCCGAATCTTGCTGGGTTTGCCGACAAAACATCACGCGACTGCAATACATGCTTTGCCCACTTCCCCGGCCATCCGTGGCTAAATGGAGATTAGGAGCGCATCCGATGACAAGCAAGATAAATTCTCAAGCACTGCTAGGTTTTTTATGGAGATATGACAGGAGAAGCCACTCGCCGCATGACGTTCGTACAGACGATTATCTTTTTCTACATGCCGGGAGTTCACATCATGTCGCAACGATCGGCTTACGCATCTAGCCCTTTACGGCAAAAGGAATTAACTCCTGCATCGCACATCGAATTGGACTCTTTTATTCTTTGTTGCAGATTCAGTGAAAGTGTATAGGGAGCGCTTGCCCATCTGACAGGCGGGGGTATTTACCTATAGACCTATGCGGGTATTTGCGTAGGGTATTTTTCGTAGGCATCCCTGCGTACAGACGAAGTCTTTGGAAGCGACGATGCCTCCTGGATGGGTTCAGGCGGAAACCCGCGAACGAGGCGCCACGCGAACGGAACAGCTCTCCAGCAGTTCGGGGGGCCAATCGTGCCATGCCTCCTTATGGAGCGCTTCCATGGCAGCCGCATCGCAGAGAAGCTCCATGCGTTCCGCGCTCGTCAGGTGAGCCGCTCCCCCTGCGATGGCGATGCGTATGAGACGGTCCGTCCGCGCCTTAGGGCTTTCTTTCGGATCCGGAAGACAGGAGACATGCAGCGCATTGAACGCGGGATCGACGATGACTCGGATGAACGGATAGGGAACTTTCAGCAGTTCCGAAGCCAGTTGCTGCCGCAGGCGCCTCTGGCGTCGAATGACCCGTGGGGGTTCGATTTCTTGCGGAATGACCAGGAGCTTTCGATGCAGAAGCCAGGCCCCGACGCGCTGGCTGCCCAGAAGTTTCGACAGGGGCGCCGCCAGGATCAGTGGGAGCAATACCGGCAGCATCCATAGCAGCAGGTAAGGCGACAACAGGATGACCAGTAGCGTTCCCGCCAGCCCGGCGATGATATGCGGTGCATGGACGTGGAACGCTTCGGACCAGGAGACGTCGTAATCACCGCGCCGTTGCGCTTCCCACCGGACGGATCGCCCGAGAAAAGTCGCAATGACGAATGTCGTGTGGAAAGCCATCAGGATGGGTGCCATGGCCACCGAGAATGCGATTTCAAGAAAGACGCTCCCTGTGGACCGCCCCCCTCCTCCGAATCGGCGGGCAACCGTGCGACTCATCAGTATCAAAAAAAGTGCCCAGAATTTCGGCAACAGCAATAGAAGAAACGTCCCGCCAAAGAGCAGCAAGGCTGTGAAGCCGACGGAAGGCTGCCCTTCTCGACCGGTCCCGTGAAATCCCAGCCCCATCAATATGATGAGCAAAAGGAAGACAGCCCACAGCGGTGATGCGAGATAGGCCATGGCCCCCATGCCCAGATGCGCTCTGCTGAGTGTCCGCAGTCCGTGGGTCACAGCCAACCGGATGTGCTGGAGGTTGCCCTGGCACCACCGCTGGTCGCGCTTTGCGAAATCGATCAGGTTCGTCGGGCATTGCTCGTAGCTTTCGGACAAGTCTTTATCCACAGCCACCTTCCATCCGCCTTTCCGCATGTAGGCAGCCTCGACAAAATCGTGGCTGAGAATCTCTCCTCCCAGCGGAGGCTTGCCCGGCAACATGGGCAGTCCGCAGCATTCCATGAAGGGTTGAACCCGGATGATGGCATTATGCCCCCAGTAGTTGGCTTCAATCTGCGACCAGAGGGCATACCCGGCGGTGAAAACCGATGTCAGGTTCAATACCAGGGGGTTGACCTTGATGGTACGCGAAAAGGCCGGGGTGGAACTCGAACCGGCGGGCTTGTCCTTCTTCGACAAGGTAAATGTCCACGCGGTCTCGATAAATATATCCCCGATGATACGGCTGAATGCTGAACTCGACGGGATCGTCGAACCATATCGCCGTTTCGTTGCGGGGTTCGATCGAATGGTGACCGATATAGTCGAGGTCTTTCAGACTGTCTGGGAGATCATTCGGCGGTTGTTCGTAAGGGCGTTCCGACAGCGCTACCGCTTCCTGTCGCACTGTATCAAAGAACACAGGAGACGCAGTGGATGAGACAGCCATCACCTGGCAGCAGCTCAGAAAGCTCACTATGCCATGTGGAACCATGCAATACCCCCTTTGCATTTACACATGACCAGACATCATTCACGCAGATCGTGCCCCAGTATTTCATCGTGAGTGTATCAGTCCAGGTTCAGGCGACCCTGCTCATCTGCCCTCACTTTTATTCGCAGCTTAGGTCACACTTGCCATGTGCGATCCTATGCATGCACCCCAACCGATTTCAGTATAGCCCGTTATGGGTCATCCCGTTATCCCGGTTACTTTGATGGTGCGTTATTTCTCCAAAGATAATTGACTCGCAGATGATACGCAGTGTCAGAGTGCTGCTCACAGGCGGCCTATACCTTCACAATGCCGCTTTGGCCAACGCCATCGGGACGGCGGGGTGGGCCTGAAGGGCAAGGTCCGGTCGCTGCTCGAGCTCGAATCGGGCAGCAATGACCCGATGGCCATCTTTCCAGCTGGCTTCAGCTTGTGCCGATGTTCCTGCTCCAAATGTCCATCGGGGTCGTTGTCGGGCTCTTCGTCGGCAGGCTCGCGGTGCATCTGCTCAACGTCGTCCGCCTGGACTATAACGGACTCTATCCGGTACTCACGATCAGCATCGTGGTGATCGTGTTCGGTCTGGCGGCGACGCTGGCCGGCATCGTGATGGGCAACTGCACGTTACTGAGCAGGCGCCCATTGCTCAGCTTCCACGACGGGCTGGGCTGGCTGATGCAGATCGGCATGTTCCTGGTACTGGGCCTGCTCGTGTTTCCGTC
>PWPN01000354.1 GCA_003557125.1 Phycisphaerae bacterium
ACGCCTTGGGTCGCCGCATCGCCGCCTTTCTATCGGATATGACGTTGCTGTGGTTGCTCCCCCTGACCTTGTTGTCGGGAGGAGATTACATAGTGAAAGCTCAGCTGGCATTGCTGACTTCGGTCAATCTGATGACACCATTCTGGATGAATGTTACGAGCTTTATGACATCGCTCGTTTTTATATGTCTCCTATCGCTCAAGGACGGCTTCAGGGGTTTCTCTCCGGGCAAGTGGCTGATGGACCTTCGGGTACTCGATGAAACGACTCGGCAACCGGCGGGCTTTCTTGCATCGTTCAAACGCAACATTCCTCTATTCATCCCGATTATCAACCTCATCGTGATGTTGAACTTTGTTGGCACTTTCGGTCGCGGTCGCCGCTTGGGTGACGGCTGGGCCAGGACGATCGTCGTCTGGCGGGAGCACGAGAACAAACCGCCGTTCAACCCGGTCGGCTATGTCTGTTTCACATGCGGGTACGACCTTCGCGGCAACGTCTCGGGCATCTGCCCGGAGTGCGGCACGCCGATCCCGCAAAAAAGGCGCACCGAGGCGGAGCCAGCACCTGTGCACTCAACATGACAACCCAAGGCCTTGCTCCGCTTCCTCACGGGCGCGGCTCGGTATGAGATGCCGCGTGCTTTCGAATACTGCCAGCCATGTTTGATCGCAAGGTTATCGGCTGCCGGTGCCGCATTCACCTGTCTGTATGCACTGAAATCGCCCGAATACGTGGCTGACTGCTGTCTTGTTATGGGAACCTGTGCCATTCCATGAGGTTAAGTACCTCCGTTTTTCCTCTACCGCGTGGATATTCTGCCGAATCCGCTCAATGAAATGGACGAATACGTGAGATGATGCGGCTTATGCTTCGCATTCGTCCGGCGTCCGAATGAAAGCCCTCGGGGGGTCGTTAGTGGGAACTCGATCATGAGTGACTATGCGAACGGTGATGAACAGCTCGAGGCGGTCCTGAGCCTGCTTCAGAAAGGCCAAACCAACGGCAAAGCGGATTCCTACATCGGGAAACGGCGATGGCGTCGCTACCGACTGAGCACCCCCCTGGAAGTCACCTTCGATCCGAACGTGTGCGGGGGTACGTGGCGGGTCACTACGCACAACGTTTCCGGCGGCGGATTGGGTTTCTGGTCTGCCCATGCGTTTGCACGCGGGGAACGCATTTATATCCGCGAAGCATCCGAGGACGGGTCGTCCGTCTGGCTGATCGGGCGGATCAGCTACAGCGTTCTCGGGCTGAACGGGTATCTGACGGGCGTAGCCTTCGAGTGCGTCACCGAGCCGGACTATTTCGGCTCGTCCTCGCCGGCTACTACGCAACGGACCCGAAAAGCGCGCTCCCCATGCCGGATCTGGAGCTTGCCGCTTTCCTTGCTGACGTATTCGGGGCTCATCTGCGCATCCGGTAGCCTCTTGACCATCGGAGCGGTCCTACTGCTGTCGATCTATGCGCCGCAACTGGTCGCAGGGCAACTCCTGTTCGTCCAGGTGGCGGCCGCCCTGGCGGTGGGGTTTGCCGTCGGCGTGCTGGGCATCTGGCCCGAAGCGCGTGCCATCCAGGCGATCCGCAAGGCCATCGACGGGCTCAGCGCGGGCACGCCCTGCGCGACACCGCTTCCTTCCGCTGCTACCATTGATGTCGCCAAGATCCGACGGTCGCTGCTGGATCTGGGAATGCGCTGGGCCGAGTACGTCGAGGCGGAGCGTTTGCAGCGCGAGAAGCTCGAAGAAATCAACGAGATTAAAACGAACGTCCTGTCCGTCGTTTCGCATGATCTGCGCACACCCTTGACATCCATCCAGCTGTACAGCGAAATGCTGGCCGAGGACATCGAGAACCTCTCGCCCGACCAGCAGCGCGCCTTCTTGAGCACGATCTCGGAGGAATGCCTGCGGCTGACGCGGCTGGTGAACGATCTCATCGAGGTGCAGCGTTCCGACTCGCAACACATCGAGTGGGCCATGGAGCCGACCGACCTGGCGACGATCGTCCAGAGCGTCGCCAGGACGTTCGCGCCGATCGCTTCCCAGCAGGTCGTCAAGCTCATCGTCGAATGCCCGGACAGCCTCCCGTGCGTCGCAGCCAACGTGGACAAGATGACCCAGGCGATCAGCAACCTGTTGTCCAACGCATTAAAGCATTCGCCACCGAATGGTACGGTCCGACTCACAGTCGAGGCTCTCTGCGACGAGGTAGAGATCCGCGTAGCCGACGAAGGACCCGGCATTCCCCGCGACAAGTGGGAGCTGATCTTCGATCGTTTTACGCAACTGTCCGCCGACAATCTCCACGGCACGCGCGGCGTCGGACTGGGTTTGTACATCGTGCGCCACATCGTCGAACGACACGGCGGATGCGTGTGGGTCGACAGCGTGCTGGGGATGGGCAGCGAGTTCACCATCGCATTGCCCGCAGGCGAAAGGATCCGGGCGGCGGCACTCTCGGCCGAATCCCAGCAATGCGCGGGCCGTATCCTCGTCTGCGATCCCGAACCTTCCACGGTCGCGCGCCTGAGCCAGGCATTGCGCGAGCAGAACTACGACGTTCGGCTCGCCCATTCCGGGAATCGGCTGTTCGAGCACCTGGAGGAAGACTCCCCCGACGTCGTCGTCACGGACATCACGCTGCCGGACGTGCCCACCGATGAACTGCTCCAGCGACTCTCGGAAAAAAGGCCCTGGCCCTACCGGCTCGTGCTCCACTCGATGACCCCCGCCGACGACGAGCTCCGCGCGTTCGGGTTCGACGTGTTTCTCGAACGCCCCGTATCGCGGGACGAGCTCATCCGCGGGGTCTGTGTAGCCATGCACAAACGCACGACGGGCGGACCCGTTCTGGCGATCGTCAACAGCCCCGCAATGGATACCGACCAGCTGAGCCGGAGCCTGGCCGCGGAGGGATGCCTGCCCCTGGTCGCGCAGAACCTGGCCGAAACCAAGGTTTATCTTCGTGCTTTCCCCCTGGACGGCGTCATGGCGCACACGGGCCCGGAAGGCATCTATGCGAAGGTCATTTGGGAACTCCTCCAGGAAATCGGAACGGCGACGCGCCTCTATGCCCTGACCCATGCACTGAGCGAATGGGAATGCCACAAGCACTCGAAAGACAATCTCTTGTACGTCCGATATGTCGACGGCCAGGAAGAGATGCTGGCTGACAGCCTTGTCACCATGTGCGGCCACGCACAGTTGGAGCCGACCGCATGAAAAAAATCCTGATCTGCGATGACGAACCGCACATTGTCGAAGGCCTGCGCTATCTGCTCAAAGGGCCCGACCGTGCCATCACGATCGCTTCGAACGGAAAGGCGGCCCTGGACCTGGCCCTTAGCGATCCGCCGGACCTGCTCATCATCGACCTCATGATGCCGGTGATGGGCGGCCTGGAAACGATTGCGGTGCTTCGGGATGAAGACGCCTTCACGAAATTGCCCATCATCATTCTCACAGCCAAGGGATGCGAAGAGGACAACACAGCCGCCAAGCAACTCTGGGGCGCGATCGTCGTCGCCAAACCGTTCCGCCCCGCACCGCTTCGCGCCTTGGTCAACAACCTGCTGGAGGGAGTGCCATTACCAGCCAACAGCTCCATTTAGCCGCGCCCCAACCCTTGGAGGACTGCCTCCAGGGCGGACCGCTGCATGAGGCCTTGCATTCCATGGCCCGACTGGCAGGCGCACGACTCACCCTCCGCAGGGAAGCGCCCGAAGCGCCCGGCGAGCCACCGGACGACTGCGCGACGCTGCCCATCGAATGCAACGGCCAACAGCTCGGCTCACTGTTCTACCCGCCCTCAGGCCTGGTCAGCGAGGCCGAGGAGTGCCTTGGCGCGATGCGCGCGCTGCTGGAATACGCGGCCCATCGCGAATTGGCCGTGAGCGACTTTGCCGATCAGCTCCTCGTCAATTACGAGGAGCTCAACATGCTCTACAACCTTTTGCCTGCGATCGCCAGCAAGATCGACGAACGCGACATCGGCCAGATCCTCGTTCACGAGGCGGCCGTGATGCTTGACTGCTCCCGCGTCTCGCTGCTCGTACTCGACGAGGACAACGCACACCTGCGCGTCCTGGCTTCTGTAGGGCTCCCCAAGGAAGCACAGGCTGTGCGAATCCCAGTGCACGATTCCGTGGCGGGTCGCGTCCTGACCGAGGGCAAACCCTTCTCCATCGAGGATATCTGCCAGCGGCCCGACTTGGCCGAGCTGTCCGTCGGAACCTACGAGACGACCACGTTCGCCGTCATCCGCGTCCCGATGCGGGCGCGCGGCGAACCGATCGGCGTCCTGGCCGCGACCGAACGACAGGGCGGCGGCGAATTCACGGCCCGCGATTTCAAGCTGCTCGAAGGGCTCTCGTCGATGGGGGCCGCGTCGCTGATGCATTGCCGGCTTCACACAACCACCCGACGGCAGATGATCGGCACGATCCGCGCGCTGGCGGCCGCCGTCGATGCGAAGGACCGGTACACGCACGACCATTCGAGCCGCGTGTCGCGCCTCTGCCTGGCCATGGGCGGGATGATGGGTATCGATGACGCCGAAATGCTGCGCGAGATCGAGCTGGCCGGCCTTCTGCACGACATCGGTAAAATCGGCGTCCCCGACACCATCCTGCTGAAGGCGGATCGTTTGACCAACGAAGAGTACGAGGTCGTCAAGACGCACGCCCGCATCGGTGCGAGCATCGCCAGCCAGGTGAAAGGCCTCCAACGCGTGACCGAGGCCATCCTCCACCACCACGAGCGCTGGGACGGCCGAGGATACCCGCAAGGCCTGGCCGGAAAAGACATCCCGCAGATGGCCCGGATGATCGCCGTGGCCGACACGTACGATTCGATCACATCCGACCGCGCCTACCGCAAGGGAACCGATAACGCGACAGCCTTACAAGAAATCCACGCGCATGCAGGCTCACAGTTCGACCCCGAAGTCGTAGCCGCCCTCCAGGTAGCCTTCGACGACCCGGGCGTCGCCCTGCTCGATGCGCTCGAGCAATGAGACACCTCTCCCCCGAAGGGTCGAAACGAAACCGACGGATTTGACCCGTACGGGCCCCTCGGCTAAAACTGTGTGCAACTCAGGGCGGCAGAAGGTGCGCGCCCGCCACGGGGGCAGAACCGGACAAAGTACTCCTTGCGCGCGGATCAGGCATCATGATCGTCGATTGCCACACGCACATCTGGAGCTCTGAAGAGCAGCTGGGACGGGCGGTCGGGCAGACCGTCCCGGCCGGCCAGGCGGGACGGGGCATGCCGCGCTGCCCCCGCGCCGATACCGAAGCCCATCTGCTGGCCACGCAGGCCGCCAACCGCGTCTTCGTGCTCGCCCTGAAAAGCCATTACCTGGATGCGGAAGTCTCCAACGACGAGGTGGCCGCCTACGTTCGAAGCCATCCCACGCGGCTCATCGGATTCGCGGCCGTCGACCCGTCGCGCCCCAAGGAGGCCATCGACGATCTGCGACGCGCCCACGAGGAGATGGGCCTCCGCGGCGTAACGATCTGGCCGGCCGCGCAGGATTTCCACCCGGCCCACTCCGCCGCGATGCGCGTTTACACGGAAGTGTGCCGGCGGGAGATGCCGCTCCTCTTCCATCAGGACATCGGGTCCTGTCAGAGCGCGATCATGGAATTCGCACGGCCCTACCTCGTCGACGAAGTCGCCCGCGAGTTCCCCACCCTGAAGATCGTCGTCTCGCAGCTCGGCTATCCCTGGACCGAAGAGGCGGTCGCACTGCTGGCCAAGCACCGCAACGTCTTTGCCGATATCAGCGGACTGCTCGATTATCCGTGGAAAGCCTACAACGCGCTACTGGCCGCCTTTCAGGCCGGCGTCATGGACCGCCTGCTGTTCGGGAGCAATTTCCCCTACGGCACTACCGCGACCTGCATCGAATCGCTCTACAGCATCAACCAGTTTTCGCACGGCACCGCTTTGCCGGCCATTCCGCGCGAACAACTGCGACAGATCGTCGAGCGGGACACGCTCAACCTGCTGGGGATCCAGGACACCGCACCACAGCCCCGCCCGCAACCGGACACGACCGTCATCCGCATCGAGGACTGACCCCGCTTCAGTGCCGGTCCTGTGGTAGATAGCTTTCACGGGCGAGACGCCAATTTTGTCCGGGAACCGGTTTTTTGGCAATGGCGATTTGGATGTCGGCTTGGTTCGAGCGCTGGCTGAGTCTGAGTTTGGTTTTGCCCGGGCGTCG
>PWPN01000310.1 GCA_003557125.1 Phycisphaerae bacterium
GCCGCCACGGGGGGCGGCCGCTACATCGCCCGGTCGCTTCTCAAATGCTTGCTCCGCTTCACCACACCCATTTAACCAAAAACGGGCAGAGCCCGCCCTACCCAAATAACGCGCAAAAAATAGGCCCTCTCGTATGATGCCGGAGTTGGTAACAGCACCACAGAGAGGGCCCCGGTAGGGAAGCACCGTCTCGATCCCGCTGCCGTCGCGATCAGGCCGACAATTCGCGGCTCAGCCGGGCAAGTCGCAGCCCTGGCAAGTCGCGATCAGCCAGGCAAATCAGCCGGACAATTCGCAGCCATCCGCGCAATAGCGCTCAGCCGGGCAAGCGGAATCTCATTGTCGTATCGTCGTTACCGCCTCCTCCGCGAAGGCGGCGATATACGCGGCCCCTCCACATCGCGAACCGACCTCTCGGCTGTCGGCGGGAAGACGCTCAGGTGCAAGAGACAACCTTCGACGATGCGCCCTTGCCCGATCATCTGATCCGTCTCGAACCGCAGGTCGTATCCGAGCCCGACCGTCTTGAAAGCGTCTGCCTGCTGCTGCGCGACGTATTCCAAAATGACCGAGGCAGCCTTGGCGCTGAACGTCTTGTCGCTCCTGGCGTCGTCGCGCTCGGCATCGACCGCATAGCTTGCGATCAACCGAGGCCACAACACTTCGAGCGTCGCCGGCGAATCGAAAACGTCCGCAGCCACGAACCGCCCCCCCACCGCCGCCACCACCCCGCACGCACCCGACGGGTACGGCAGCGCCTCGTGATAGCGTTCGACCGACTCGGCCCGCGCGTTCAACGCATCCGCCAAGGCCCGCGTCGGTGCCGACGCCCCGCTGGCAGCCACTTCATCCGACACGCAGGACCAGACAGCCCCCTGGTCGCTTTGGGGCCGACCGCAGACCCTTAAGCTGCGCTGAACGTCCAGGCTCTTTCGGCTGCGTAGGCTCCCTGGGGCATAATGGCCTGTCGTGAATTCGCCGCTGACCGAACTCCATCGCCCTTCTTCGACGCAGGAAACGGGCACGCGCGTCTCGCTGGCTGGCTCCAGCAGGACGGTCGTGTTCAGGATGCGGTTTTGCTTGGCCCCCTGGAGCTCTTCGCCGTCGATCAGCAGGATCGGCCGATGCCCCAGGTTGTAGGCCAACAGCTCCGGCACCGTGCCGGACGACGAGGTCTCGGTAACCCGCAATTGGCCTGCCTCCATCGCTTCGCACGCCAAAAGGTAATCCCGATACCGCTCGCGCCCCCCCAGGCAGGGCACCACCGTCAGGTTCCGATGCCCGGTCGCTCCCTCCACCCTCAGTGACGGAAGAGCGTCTTTCATGTCAACCGTCTTCATGGCAGACCTCCCTATTGAAAGTGGCCGAACACAGTCGTTATGGCCGATCTAAGCCTAAACGACACCCGCGACAGGGCGGGTCGCACCTGGAGCGCTATTCGAAAAAAATTTTCGCCCGCAAGGTGCGACCGTACCTGTCACGGGTCCCCGGTAGGATGGGCAGGTTGGAAACCGTCGGCCTACTGAAAGACGTACATCATAGGAAGGAGCGGACATGGCACGCGGCGACAGCCTCATGCGTCAGTGGAAGCTGATCAAAACCCTACAGACACACCGGTTCGGCATCTGCCTCGAAGACCTCGCGGAGCGTCTCGAATGCACGAAGCGAACCGTCCAGCGCGACCTCGATGCCCTTCAGGACATTTTCCCCATCAGCCACGAGCAGCGCGACCGCGGCAAGCGGTACTGGAAGCTCGCCTCGAACACCGTGGAGTCCGATCAGCTCCAGCTCACGGTCACCGAGATACTCAGCCTGTTCCTCTCCAAGCAGCTGCTTCTGCCGCTGGCCGGCACGCAGTTCGGCGACGGCCTGGAAACCGCTTTTCAGAAGATCCGGACACTGTTGCCGGCCCGTGCCCTCGCGTATTTCGAGGGCCTCGACGACGCATTCTTCATCAAGAGCCTCGGCCGTCATGACTACTCCGGCCAGGACAAGGAGATCCGCATCCTCAACGAGGCGACCCTCCGCCAGGAGGTGCTCCGCGTCACGTATCACTCGGCCAGTAAAGGCACCGAGGTCATCAGCGAATTCCACCCCTACGGGATGGTCCTGCTGCATGCCTCGCTTTATTGTCTCGGGTACCTCGCTTGCTACGACGAGGTCCGCACGTTGAAAGTCGCCCGGATCAAAGGGCTCACGCGACTGGAAAAGACATTCCAGAAACCGGAGGACTTCTCTCTGGCAGGCCATTTCCAGGGCGCCTTCGGCATCTTTCAAACGCAGAGCCCGCAGAAGATCCGCGCCGAATTTACCGGCTGGGCGGCGACGAACCTCCGCGAAATGCAGTGGCACCCGAGTCAAAAGATCCTCAAAGACGACGGGCGATCGCTGACAGCCACCTTCGAGCTCGACAGCTCCGTCGAATTCAAGCGATGGATCCTCGGTTTCGGCCGACACGCGCGCGTAACCCACCCCAAGGATTTGGCCGACGACCTCCGAAGCGAGCTGCATACCGCATCAAACAACTATCCATAGCGTTCATCGAACGTGCTACGAGCGCCGATGTGTGCCGGCACTTACGGGAGGCGAATGCGACATTAGGTGTTCGCCCCCGGCACTCACCCGCTGGTACACACCTTCGTGCCATTCTTATGTCCCCACGTTCCCTCCTTACTGTAAAGCACATCGACCGGCGACCCGAATTTTCTCAGACGAATAAAGTGCAGCCCGCTTGAATCCTGGCGCACACGATGACTAATGTCTCTGAGTCTGAAAGCGGGGCAAGTTAATTAAACAGTGAAATGACACAGGCGGGTGGGGGAGATGCGCGCTTACGGTCGTACGTATGCTCCGTACGCATCCCGTTAAAGCAGTGAATTACCCATTGCTGGCGCGCGTACCGCGGAGCAAATCGCCGTTGGTGAACACTTCGAGCAATGGCCTTTCGGTATTCATTCATACCGAGGCAGGAGTTCTGCAATGCGCAAGTCAATCAAAGGCATCAAGGGATGGGCCGCCGGCGAAGCTTTGCGCGCACTGGCACTGACCGTATTCGGTGTGCTTCTTGGAATCTCGACTTACACGGAGGTCGAACCTCAGCCGTCCGAATCTGCCGAGACGACCACGGCAAGTATGAACCCAGACGTCGCGATTGATCGCATGACACCCGATCTACCGGAACGACCGCAGCCTCCGTCACGTGACGAAAACAGTGCGCCTCTGGATGAAACCAATCACCCTGCCTGCCCCGGCACAGGCAACTGCTGCGTCGCGAACGGCACGCCTGCCTGTGACAATGCCACCTGCTGCAACACGGTCTGCAACTGGGGCTGGTGGTGTTGCGATGGCCAGTGGGATGACCTCTGCGCATATTACGCCGAGATCTACTGCCCGGCCCTTTGCGACGGAGGCGGCGACCCGGACTGCCCAGGCAGCGGCGATTGTTGTGTCGCAAACTATACCCCAGGATGCGAGGATACCGCATGCTGCTTCACAGTCTGCAATGAGGACGCTTTCTGGTGGGACTCGTACTGCGCCGAAGCCGCACTGGAATACTGCACCGATTTATGCTCCGGAAATTGCCTGCCCGATTACGTTGTCACGGCGCCGGGCACATGGGAAGGCCATACCTGCGGGGCCGGCAACGATTGCATCTCGCGATCAAGCGAGGAACACGTCTATGAAGTGACGATTCCACAGAACGGCACTTGGACGTTCTCCTTATGCGACTCGGAGTACAACACGTACCTCTTGGTCGGAACCACGCCGGGCGCATACGACATCGGCTTTAATGACGACCACTGCGGGCTACAGTCGGAATTGACAGCGACTCTGTCGGCAGGGATCTATTACGCCACCATCGAGGGCTATTATTCCACCGATTGCGGCAATTATATCCTTGGCATATTTGAGGTGCCGCCCCCCGACCCGGACATTCGCGTCGAACCGACATCGCTCACGTTCGATTGCACGCAAACGCAAAGCCAGCCGCTCGCCAAGGACAATTCCGAACCGTTAGCCGACAAACTCATCGACGCCGACCAGATCGAACGGGATTTCGCCGTCAGCGTCGGCCATGTCGAAATCATCGTCACCTTGACGCGTCCCCTGCGAACCATGGCTACGACCGATTTCGACGACCCTGCATCGCTGGCACTCCTCCAGGACGAAGTCGCCAGACGCCAGGAGACCGTGCTGGCCACCCTCACTCAGGAAGAATTCATGCTGGAACGGCGCTTCGAAAACTTCCCCGGCTTCTCCGGCGCCGTGAGCCGCAAGGGGCTCGACAAACTCCTGGCCGACCCCCGCGTCGAGGCCGTCGAACCGGTACGCCCTCTCGAACTCCAGTTGCGACAAGGCATTCCCCTGATAAACGCGGCTGTCCACCGTTCCACGTACAACGGCACGGGGATGGCCATCGCCATCTGCGATACCGGGATCGACTACACCCACCCCATGCTCGGCAATGGAGGTTTCCCGAACAGCAAGGTGATCGGGGGATACGATTTCGGTAATAACGACGGCAACCCCATGCCTGTCGGCAACGCACACGGGACTGCGTGTGCGGGCATCGCGGCCGGCAACCTCGGCAATCTGGATGACTACATCGGCGGGGTGGCCTACAACGCCAAACTCTACGCCTTGAAAATATCGCCCGACAACAACAACACCGCCATGACCTCGGCCATGGTCGCAGCCTGGGACTGGTGCGTCAGTCATAAAAACGACAACCCCGACTATCCCATCATGGTCATCAGCACCAGTTTCGGAGGCGGACGCTTTAACAGCGTCTGCGATACGTATTCTCCTGCGATGACCGCGGCTGCGCTGAATGCGAACAACGCGGGAATCACGCTGCTGGCATCCTCGGGCAACGACGGGCACTGCGATTCGCTCGTCTGGCCGGCCTGCATCTCCCACGTCATTTCCGTCGGCGCGGTCTATGACGCCAACGTCGGTTCGATGTTTTTCACCAATTGCATCGATTCCGAAACCTTTGCCAACAAGATCACCTGCTATTCATCCAGCGCCGGCTTCCTGGACATTCTCGCACCTGCCCACAACGCCTACACCACCGACATGGTGGGAGTGGACGGTTACTCCACGGGCGATTACTACCCTTACTTCGGGGGAACGTCGGCAGCCTGCCCCTATGCAGCCGGTTCCGTTGCAAGCCTTCAGCACGCAGCCAGAGAATTGACCGGCAGCTACATCTCCCCCGCGGAGGTCCGCTCCCTGCTGACCGCGACGGGAGATCCCATTCACGACCATCGCTGCACGAACACGGTTATGCCCCGCATCAACCTCGCACAAGCGATCGACGCCATCCAGCCTTGCGAAGGTGAAATCGTGATTATCCACAACGACGGCGACGCCCCGCTCGCGATCACTGCCATCGACGCACCCGCATGGGCGATCCTTTCCACCCTGGCGCCGCTCAATGTCCCTGCCAACTCATCGACATCTCTTTGCGTGAGCATCGACTGTGGCGCATGCGGATCAGGCGACCTCAACGGCACAATCGTCATCCACAGCAACGATCCGGACGAGCCCACTGTAAATATAACAACCCAGGCGATCTGCCCGAATCCGGGAACGCCGCCGACTATCCTGTTCCCCGTTCATTCTCTTAAGAGTCACGGGACCGCCGGCAACCTGGCGCTCAACATTCCGCCGTCCGGGGCGGTAGAACCGCGCAGCGGTGGGCCGACTTGTCTTGTCATCACGTTCGACCAGGACGTTTACGGCTCGGGCGGCCCCATTCTCGAGGACATCTGGCTGTCGGCCGGTACTGTCACAGGCGTGGCGATCTCCGGAAACGTCCTCACCATCGACCTCTCCGGCGTACCGGACGCAACCGTCTTGACGGTGTCTTTCCCCGGAATCGTAAACGGGTCGGACCAGCCCAGCGAGGAGATCCTCTGTATGCGCGTTTTGCTCGGAGACGTGAACGGAGAGGGGCAAGTCAGCATGACGGACATGGTGGCTGTCCGCAACGCACTGAATCAAACGGTAACGGCCGAAAACTGTTACCTCGATGTCGACGCCGACGGTTTCGTGGCTGTGACAGATATGGTGACTGTACGCAACAATCTCAACGCGACCGTGGCGCCCTGCCCGTAGTCCCCATCCGTGCCAGTCTCCATCGGTACGGCCACCCGCCGGACCTCAATACCGGAACCGGGCGGCAATGGGCATCCGTCGCCCCACA
>PWPN01000062.1 GCA_003557125.1 Phycisphaerae bacterium
CAGTCGCGCTGGTTCTACGACCCGCAGTTGGCCGGGGGCGGGGCACTTTGGGACATGGGGATTCACGCGATCGACCTGGCCCTGTGGTTGCTCGGGCCGGTGCGGAGCGTCCAGGCGATGGTGCGGACGTTGCGCAAAAAGATCGAGGTGGAAGACAACGCCGTCCTGTTGATGGAGTTCGAACGGGCCGCGGCCTTAGGGTACATCGAAGTCGGCTGGACGAGCCCGGCCGGTTTCCGGGGCGTTGAGATCATGGGCGACCGCGGCTGCATCGTGGTCGAGCCCGAGAAAGGGTTGCGTCTGACGACGGGCGATACCGCACCGGACGGCAAAATGAACATGCGTACGCGGATGGTCATGAAAGGGCCGCTCCAGGACGGCTGGTCGCGTGAGATCACCGAGGTCGTCCGGGCGTTGCGGCGGGGCGACGACCTCGACTCGGGCATCGAGGAGGGCGCAGCCGCTGTGGCTGTCGCGCTGGCGGGATACCGTTCCTCGCAAACCGGGCGGGCGGTCGACGTTGCATCGATCCGCTGAAGATTTTTTCGATGCGTCCGTTCTTGCGCAGGTCGAGAATCCGCGCGGGCTTCAAGCCCGCGGCTCGTTGGACTGACGCTGCACATTGCGCCCAGGCGGCGGTTTCGCTGAGCAGTGGATGCGGACGGGGGTTGATGCGATGCGTGCTGAGCAGTTGGCGGCCATGATCGAACATACGTTGCTCAAGGCTGAGGCGACCGATGAGCAGGTCGATCGACTCTGCGATGAGGCGGCCCGGGGCCGATTTCACGCGGTCTGCGTAAACCCGTGCTGGATACGGCGGTGTGCAGCCAGGATCGGTCGCACGAATGTGGTCGTCGCCGGCGTGGTTGGCTTTCCTCTCGGCGCGCATCGGACCGATACAAAAGTAGACGAGGCACGCAGGGCGATCGAGGACGGTGCCGGCGAGCTGGACATGGTCATCGCACTGGGCCCGTTGATCGCAGGCGACGACCGGAGCGTGAGCGACGAGATCGCTGCGGTTGCCGACGTGGCGCATGCGGCCGACCCGGCGGTCCTGCTCAAGGTGATCCTGGAGACGGCTGCCCTGACCGACGCGCAGATCGAACGGGCGTGCCGTCTGTCGGTCGAAGCCGGCGCGGACATGCTGAAGACCTCGACGGGGTTTCACCCGGCTGGAGGGGCACGGGTCGAGCACGTTCGGCTGCTGAAAACGCATGGCCGGGGGCGCGGCGTCAAGGCGGCCGGCGGGATCCGGACCGCAGCCAACGCTTTGGCGATGGTCGAGGCCGGTGCGACGCGGATCGGTACGTCGGCAGGCCCCGCGTTGATCGAAGGGCTGCCTGTCCGGTAGCAGGGGGGTTGGCTGCTGCATTGCACCCTTCAAGGGTGGTACGGGCGTCTCGCCCGTCGGCAGTACGAATTGCACTGGCGGACAAGCGGCCAGTGGCACCCGGCTTCCAGTGGCACCCGGCGGGGTAGTGATCTGCCTGGGACGGCCGCCACGGGGGGACGGCCGCTACAGAATGGCAAATATCCAGCCTGGCCGCAAAATATGGGGTTTGTGCTTGGCAAAACACCATATGTGGGTTAGATTAGCCGGTGTTGCACAAGTCTTGGAGCTCGTTACGGACGGGCAGCCCTGTGGCGCGATTACCGGGGGCAGCCTGTTGGGCGAGTGAGGGGTTGGAAGAGCATCGAAGAAGGGTTTGAACGCCCATGTATTTAAAGCGACTGACCTGCCAGGGTTTCAAGAGCTTTGCCGACCGGTTGGACTTCGACTTCAAGCCGGGGATTACCGGGATCGTCGGACCCAACGGCTGCGGCAAGAGCAACATCGTGGACGCCATCAAGTGGGTCCTCGGCGACCAGAGCGCCAAGTCCCTCCGCGGCGACCAGATGCAGGATGTCATTTTTTTCGGGTCCGGCACGCGGCGCAACGCCAATTTCGCCCAGGTCGACCTGGTCTTCGACAATGAGGATCGCACCCTGTCGGTCGATGCGCCGGAGGTGCGGATCACGCGGCGGCTCTACCGATCGGGCGACAGCGAGTACCTCATCAACAACGAGCGCGTCCGGCTCAAAGACATCAAGGAACTGCTCATGGACACGGGAGTCGGCGTGAACGCCTACTCCATCATCGAGCAGGGCAAGGTGTCGTACCTCATCCAGGCCAATCCGCAGGATCGCCGCGCGGTCTTCGAAGAGGCGGCCGGCATCAGCCGCTACAAGTCTCGCAAGAAAGAGGCCGAGCGCAAACTCGAACGCGTCGAGCAGAACCTGCTGCGCATCGAGGACATCGTCGAGGAGCTCGAAAAGCGGCTCCGCAGCGTCAAGTACCAGGCGGGCAAGGCGCGGAACTGGCAGCTCTACGATCAGCAGTTGCGCGAGAAGCGGGCAACGTACTCGCTGGCCGAGTTTCACCGCCTTTCGGAGCGGCTGGCGACGTTGCAGCGGGAGACGTCGGAACTGAGTGACGAGGCGACGCGGTTGCGGACAGCGATTTCCGGGGCCGAGACGCGCGAGTCGGATCTTCGCGGTCGCATGGACGCCCTCGATGCGAAGCGGCAGCAGTTGCAGCAGCGGATCCTGACGACCACGGCCGAGATCACCGAAAAACGCGAGCGCGTCGATCAGTCGCAGCAGCAGATCCGCACATTCCAGTCCGTCCGCGGGCGCGAGCAGCAGCGGTTGGCCGCTGAGCGCCAGAAGCTTTTCCGGCTCCAGCAGGAGACCGGCCAGACCGAGGCGGAACTGACCGACGTGACGGGCAAGGTCGAGCGTGCCCATGCGGCAGAGGACGAGCTGGCAGGCCAAGACCGTGCGCTGGCCGGGCAACTGGCGGCCCTCGAGACGCGTCACGAGGACGAGAAGGGGGGCATTCTCGAAGTGCTCCGGCGCACGGCCCAGGTGCACAACGAGATCCAGTCGCACGAACGCGAACGCCAGCAGCTGGCGCATGAGAAGCAACGGCTGTTGCAGCGTCAGGAACAGATGCGGCTCGAGGTCGAGCAGTTGAACGGGTCGCTGGCCGAGCAGACGCGCCGTGCGGAGGAACTGTCCGAGGAACTCGCCCGGCTGACGCGCGAGCTCGAGGAAAAGCAGCATTGCGTCGAACGGCTCGATGCCGACCAGGCCGAGCGCAGCAGGCAGCTTGCCGCCGCCAAGGAGCAGCGCAGCGGCCTCATGAGTCGCAAGCAGACCCTGCTCGATCTCGAGCACAAGCTCGAAGGTGTCGAAGCGGGCATCCGCGAAGTGCTTCATCAGAAGGAGCAGGACGCGTCGGGCGGCACGTTCGGGTATGTCCGGGGGATGGTCGCGGACGTCATCGCGGTCGACGTGGCCCATGCGCCGTGGATCGAGGCGGCCCTGGGAGAGTCTGACCAGTACGTGCTCGTCGACGACAGCGCGGCGCTGGCGGCCGACGCGGCACGGCTCGCGCAGATGCCCGGCCGGGTACCGGTCATCTGTATCGACCGGTTGCCGCCGTTCGTGGACGGCCGCGATTTCTCGGGACAGGCAGGGTACGTCGCGCGTGCGTCGGATCTCGTGCGGTGCGATGAACTCGTGGCGCCGCTCGTACGGCATCTTCTCGGGCGTACGATCGTGGTGGAGTCTTTCGCTGACGCGTTGCGGATGGCGGCGGACAACCCGCCGAACTACCGCTACGTGACGCGAAGCGGCGAGGTGCTGGGGGTCGACGGTTTCTGGCAGCTCGGCCGTGCAGCCGGTCGGACGGGCCTGATTTCGCGTAAGAGCGAGCTGACCGAGATCGACGGGCAGATCGGCGGGCTCGATGCGCGGATCGAGGAACTGACCGAGGCGCTCGCGCGTGCTTCGGATGAGATGGCAGCCTTGCAGGCCTGCTTGCAGGAATTACGACACGCGCGTTACGAAGCGCGTGCGGCTGAAGCGGAGAACCAGGCGGCGCAGTCGGCTACGCGCAACGCGATCGAACGGATCGCGCGCGTTCAGCCGGAGGTGGCCGGCGACATCGAAGCGATCGATACGCGCGTCGCTGAGAGCGTCCAGGCCGAGACTGTGGCCAAAGAGTCGCTCGAATCGATGGAGGCTGACAGCGATGCCCGCCATGCGCGCGTCGCGGAGATCCAGGGCGAGATCGCCCGGATGAAAGCGCAGCGGGACGAGCTAGCCGAGCGCCTCACGCAGCAGAAGGTGACGGCGGCCAAGCTGGGTCAGCAGCGGAGCATGTTGGCCTATCGTTTGCGCGGGTTGCAGGCCGAGCGTCAGGCGGGCGAGGATGCGGTACGGGCCGCGGCCGGCGAGGTCGAGCAGGCGGCCGGCAGGATCGCCCAGGCAGAGCGGGTCGTCCTGGGGGCACGGAGTCGGCTGGCGGTGTTGTACGCCGACAAGCAGAAGCTCGACGCGGATGTGCTGGGCGGCGGGCGGGAGCGCCAGCAGCTGGCTGTCGAACTCGAAGAGCTGACCGGTGTCGTCAAAACGCATCGCACGCAGCTCGAGAGCGTCGAGGAGCGACTGAACGCCCGACAGATCGAGCTGCACGAGTGCCGCGTCCGTCGTGAGGAGTTGACCACGCACACGCACAAGGAACTGGGGATCGACCTGGCCGAGGCCTACGCGAGCTACGAGCACGAGGAACGCGACTGGGCCGCGATCGAGGCGGAAATCGACGAGCTCATGGACAAGATCCGCCGACTGGGGAATGTGAATCTCGACGCGATCGACGAGCAGACCGAGCTCGAGGAGCGGTCCTCCTTCCTGGGCAGCCAGCGGGACGATCTTCGTTCGTCGAAGGGTCAGCTCGAAGAGCTCATCGAGCAGCTCAACATCCAGTGCCGCGAGCGGTTCGCCGAGACGTTCGAGGCCGTGCGGGGCAACTTCAACGACATGTTCCGCAAGCTTTTCGGCGGCGGGCGGGCCGAACTCGTGCTCGAGACCGGAACGGAAGGCCAAGAGGTCGACGTGCTCGAAGCGGGGATCGAGATCATCGCTCGGCCGCCGGGCAAGGAGATGCGCACCAACTCGCTGCTGTCCGGCGGCGAGAAGACGATGGTGGCCATCGCGTTGCTCATGGCCATCTTCAAGAGCCGACCTTCGCCGTTCACGCTGCTCGATGAGGTGGACGCCGCCCTGGACGAGTCCAACAACGAGCGGTTCAACCGGATCATCCAGGAGTTCCTGGACCGCACGCAGTTCGTGATCATCACCCACCAGAAGCCGACGATGTCCATCGCGGACGTGCTCTACGGGATCACGATGCAGGAGGCGGGCGTGAGCCGTTGCGTGAGCGTCAAATTCGGCAAAGAGTACGAACCGGCCGACGCGGCAGTGGCCTGAGCCCGACGGGCGATGTTTGTCCATGCAGGATGGTGTGGATATACTGCAACAGTTGAACGTGAACGGCTGTCGGGGCTGTTCGAGTCACGGAATAACCACACACGCAGGGGTCATTTCTCATGACCGAAAGTTCGGATAAACCGGCACAGGAAAGCGTGCATCAGCGCGTGGACGCCGTCATCAGCGTGATACGCCCGCTTATCCAGGGGGACGGCGGCGACATCGAGCTGATCGCTGTGGGCGACGACGGGGTCGTGCAGGTGCGTTTGCACGGGGCGTGCGTCGGATGCCCCGGTGCGCAGATGACCTTGAAGATGGGCGTCGAGCGCCATCTCAAGGAAAAAGTGCCCGAGGTGACCGAGGTCGTCTGCGTCTGATCGATCGACCGCGGACAGCTCGATCGGCCCATCACATCACAATGGCCTACAAGCGTACGGATACGCCACAGGCGGTTTCACATGTGGCAAAGTCCTGCCTGTTCCGGTGCGTTACGGTCGCGCGGCGAAGTATTCCCAGGCGCGGCATTGTCCGATGAAACCATCCTCACCCGAGCCAATATGCAAATCCATGATGTATCGATCGGGGTCGCCGACCCATTTGGCGTGAAAATCGGCATAGAGCACGTTGTAGCCGGCCCCCAAATGGACCGCCTTGTAGCCGTACCTGCTTCCGGTCGTTGTATCACTGTCGATCAGGGCATCGCTCATGAGCGGCTGTGCCGACAAGGGGCGGCGAAGCGGGTCGTAGTCCCGATTTTCGATCAACCAGTTCCGCCAGAACACATAGTTGCCGTGGACATTATGGCC
>PWPN01000277.1 GCA_003557125.1 Phycisphaerae bacterium
AATCGTGCGCCTTTCGAATCCCCAGGCGGTTCCGGGAAAAGAAAAAAAGCCTTTGAGGTGGAAGATGTGGAAGCCTTAACGCTGTTGACAACCGACAGCCTCATCATGGATACGCTCGCTTGTCTGCCTGTGCAGTCATACAACCAACGGGCGAGACGCCCGTACCACCCTGTAACGGCCGCCCACTCTGATTGAGCTGCAAAAGCATCGGCGGGCGGAGCCCGCCCTAATGTCATCGGACCGGCGGTCGGCTGGTAGTGCGGGCGGGCAATGGCTAGGATAGGGTTTTTTCCCGGCCGAACGGACGCCGGCCCGGGCGTTGTTCAACGGAGCAGGCATCATGACTTCCCAGGAGATTTTCGAGCTTTACCGTCGTTGCGTGGTCCCGAATTACCCGCGTTACGAGATCGTCATCACGCGCGCCGAAGGCTCGCAGATGTGGGACGCCGACGGCAAACGATACCTCGACCTGTTCCCCGGCTGGGGGTGCGGCCTGCTGGGCCACTGTCATCCCCGCATCGTCGAGGCGATCCGCACGCAGGCGGGCCAGCTCATCCAGATCGACAACATGTTCTACACCGAACAGGGCGGACGGCTCGCCGAGCTGCTGAGTCGCCACGGCTTCGGCGGACAGAGCTTCTTTTGCAACAGCGGCGCCGAGGCCAACGAGGCTGCCATCAAGCTGGCTCGCCGTCACACAGCCATAGGCCGATACCAGATCATCACCATGGAACGCTCGTTCCACGGACGCACCTATGGCGCGATGTCAGCCACCGCTCAGTCGAAGGTCCACGAAGGGCACGACCCGCTCGTGCCGGGCTTCGTCTACGTTCCCTACAATGACGTCGATGCGGTCGCCCAGGCGATCACCGATGAGACGGCTGCCATCCTCGTCGAGCCGATCCAGGGCGAAGGCGGCGTGAACATTCCCGACGACGGCTACCTGCCCGCGCTGCGCGAGCTGTGCGATGAGAACGGGATGCTGCTGATCGTCGACGAGGTCCAGACCGGCTGCGGCCGAACGGGGGCATGGTTCGGCTACCAGGCCGGCGGGATCGAGCCGGACATCATGACGCTGGCCAAGGGGCTGGGCGGGGGTGCGCCGATCGGCGCGATGGTCGCCCGCCCCGACGTAGCCGCTTCGCTGAAACCCGGCTCGCACGCGACGACCTACGGCGGCAACCCGCTCGTGGTCGCGGCTGCGACGGCCGTCCTGGAGACGATCGAATCGGACAACCTGCTCGAAGCAGCCCAGCGGATGGGCGCCTATATTCAGGACAAGGCGCAGCAGCTGGCCCAGACTTTCAGCTTCGTCGAGAAAGTGCGGGGCCGAGGGCTCATGATCGCCATCGAGCTTTCGGTGCCGGCCGGGCCCATCGTGCTGCGAGCGCTCGAGCAGGGCCTGCGCATCAACGCGACCCAGGAGACGGTACTGCGCCTGTTGCCGGCCCTGACGATCACGACCGATGAGGTGGACGAGGCTTTCGATATCCTCACGCGGACTCTCAAACAGACCGAATCCGAACTGGTGACATCATGAGCGACATCCCGAAAAACCTCCGTGCCCTGCGTAACTTCCTGGCCATCAGCGACTTCGATGCCGGGACGCTGAACAGCCTGCTCGACCTGTGCCTGAAGCGCAAGGAGGAATTCCGGCACGGGCGTCTCCGCCCGGCGCTGCAGAACAAGGTGCTGGCCATGATCTTTCAAAAGCCGTCGCTGCGCACACGGCTCGGCTTCGAGACGGCCATGGTGCAGCTCGGCGGCCATGCGATCAACCTCGAAGAGCACCAGATCGGCATCGGCCAGCGCGAGCACATCGGGGACATCACGCGCGTCCTGGCCTCGATGTGCGACGGCATCATGGCACGCGTCTTCGCGCACCAGATTATCGTCGAATTGGCCGCCCACAGCAGCAAACCGGTCATCAACGGGCTGAGCGACTGGTCGCACCCGTGCCAGGCGCTGGCGGACCTCATGACGATCCGCGAACGGTTCGGTCAAGTCGCCGGCCGAAAACTCGCCTACATCGGTGACGGCAACAACGTGGCCCGCTCGCTGATGCATGCATGTGTGCGGAGCGGGCTGCACTTTGTGATCGCCGCACCGCAAGGATACGCGCTGGACGTCGGCACGATCGAGGCGGGCCTTACCGAAGCGGACCGCCAGGGCGTCACCATCCTCCAGACGGAGGATCCCCACGAGGCGGCCGAACACGCCGACGTCGTCTACACGGACGTCTGGACGAGCATGGGCCAGGAGGCGGAATCGGCGGCACGCGAGCATGCCTTCGCCCGATTCCAGGTGAACGCCGCCCTGATGGAACGCGCGCGGCCGACGGCCATCGTGATGCACTGCCTGCCGGCCCACCGCAACGTCGAAATCACCGATGAGGTCCTGGACGGGCCGCAGTCGATCGTCTTCGAACAGGCCGAGAATCGGCTCCACTCGCAACGGACACTGCTGGAAGTGGTGATGACCCATACGGCCCACTGATCCCGTCGGGGGGGGAAGCGTTTTTTCATGACTACCGCAAGACAAGCACGCTCCGACGGACGACGAGCCGACGAACTCCGCGAAGTCGTCATCACGCGCGGCTACACCGATGCGGCACCCGGGTCGGTGCTCATGCGCAGCGGACGAACGATGGTGCTGTGCACAGCCAGCATCCAGGAAGCAGTCCCTTCGTGGCGGGAGCCCTCGGGCCTGGGGTGGGTAACAGCCGAGTACGAGATGCTGCCCGCCTCGACCGGCCAAAGAAGATCCCGGCCGCGACCGCAACCCGACGGCCGATCGACGGAGATCCAACGGCTCATCGGCCGGGTGCTCCGCTCGGTGGTCGATTTCGCCAAGTTGGGCCAGCGGACGATCTGGCTGGACTGCGACGTGATCCAGGCCGACGGCGGAACGCGCGCCGCAGCCATCACGGGCGCTTATGTCGCACTGGAGGACGCTGTGCGGCACCTGAAAAGGCAAAAACGGATCACCGCCTCGCCGCTCGTCGCGCCGGTCGCAGCCGTCAGCGTCGGTCGAGTTTCCGGAAAACTGCTTCTGGATCTCGACTACCGGGAGGATTCGTCCGCCGAAGTGGACTTCAATGTCGCGATGACCGGCACCGGCCGACTCATCGAGGTCCAGGGCGGCGGGGAAGGCAACACCTTCACGCGCCGTGAGCTGGACCGCATGCTCCAACTGGCCGGCCGCGGGATCCGGCAACTGATCGCCCGGCAGGAGCGGGCGCTGGCCGGACGAAAAAAATAATCGCCGAAGCCGCCCGAGGGGGGAGGCAAGGCTGGCAGTCTCGCTCTGCCATCGTGCGAAGCGCACGGGCGAGGCAAAAATATGCGGGTGAATCATGAAAAAACGCAGAATCATGTTCGTAGCGGTCGGCAGTGCGCTGGCACTGGCCTTGACCGGGCTGGTCGTTCTGCCGGGCCTGACCGGCTGCCAGAATGACGGGGGCGGCGGAGGAGGCGGGTTCCGGCTCTTCGGCGGCTCCGACCAACAGCAGGAGCTGTGGACGATCCTGTGCGTACGCACGACGGGCCCCGACCATGCCGAGTGGGCGGCCCAGTTGGCCGACCTGCTCCGCCAGAGCGGAGGGCTCGATGCCCAGAAGGTGCGCGTCGAATCGACGGCCGACAGCAGTGCGGTCTATTACGGCACGTATCGGAAGGTCATGTCCAGGGAAACCGGCGACCTCGAGTTTCCCCAGGACTACCGCCAGGATATCGCGCGCATCCGCCAGCTCCATGTCGGAGGCCAACAGCTGTTTTCGCTGCCGACACCCGAGCTGATTGAGGGCGCGTCCCCGACGATGGCGGGTATGGAAATGTGGAACGTACATCATGCCCCCGGCCCGTACACGCTTCAGATCGGGATTTTTTACAATACACCCACCTTCCATCAGCGCCGGGACGCGGCCGAGCAGTATGTCCGGCTCCTGCGTGACGAAGGCTTCATCGCGTATTTCTATCACGAGGACGTCCGGAGCTTCGTGTTCGTCGGCGATTTCGACGAGTCGGACGTCGAACAGACCCCGGAAGGCCCGCGCTTCGGGCCGCGGGTCGAACGGCTCATCGCCCAGCGGGAGGACGAATTCCGGTACGTGCTGGAAAACGGCCACCGGGTCCGACACCGAGGGCCGGCCGGCCAGATGAACCTGCCGCGCTCCATGTTGATCCGCGTCCCCGACTGATAACCATTCGACCGTCGAAAATTCACGGCTGGAGAAAGCATGCGCGAAATTCTCATCGCCACGGGCAACCCGGATAAGGCCCGCGAGATCGAACAGATCCTCGGTGTGGCCGACAACGGAACCCCGCTGCCGATCCGCTGGCGGCGGCTTGTCGAGTTCGATCCGATCAAGGAGCCCATCGAAGACGGCGCGACCTTCCAGGCGAACGCCGAGCTGAAGGCCCGATATTATGCGGACGCAATCGGCCTCTGGACGCTGGCCGACGATTCGGGGCTGGAGGTCGACGCACTCGGCGGCGCTCCCGGCGTGCGGTCGGCCCGGTACGCGGGTGAGCATGCGAGCTACGCGGACAACAACACCCTGCTGGTTGCCCAGCTGGCCGACGTCCCCGAGGCAACGCGGATCGCGCGGTACCGGTGCGTGGCTGTGCTGACCGACGGGCGGCGGATCCTGGCCTCGGCGGAGGGTTCCGTCGAAGGGCGGATCATCGATACGCCTCGCGGCCGAGGGGGCTTCGGATACGACCCGCATTTCTACGTGGACGACCTCGGGATGACGATGGCCGAGATGACGGCCGACCAGAAGCACGCGATCAGCCATCGCGGTCGCGCGATCCGCGCCCTGCGCAGCGAACTGGCCAGACTGCTGGCCTGATCGTCCTTGCGTGGCGCTGCCGGCGACGTTCGGCAAATTGGCGCTTGACCTGACGTTCTAAACTCTGACAATATGAAGGATTCGAGGGGCACACGCTTGGTTCGCCGCCTTGTGCGTGAACACGGTCGAGCGCACCTCAGGCTCAAGCGTCCCGGTGCCCCCGTTTTCCCGTCGAGCCGCTCGGCCGGCTAGCTGAAAACCCGCCTCGCAATCCACGGGGCGCCTCGCATCCACGGGGATCGTGTCATGGGCAAATTGCAGCATCCGATCTTCGGAAAGTCCGACACCCTGCGAACGTGGTCCATCCGCGAAGCGATGGAGCTCTACAACGTGCGCAACTGGGGCGCGGGCTTCTTTTCGATCAACGCGGCCGGCCATGCCTGCGTGTCGCCCAAGGGCTCGCCCGGACCGGAGCTCGATCTCAAGAAGATCGTCGACGAGCTTCGCCGCCGTTCGATCAAGCTGCCGATCCTCCTGCGTTTCACGGACATCCTCCGGGCGCGGATCGACGCCCTGAACGAGGCATTCAAGCGCGCGATCACCGAATGCAAGTACGAGGGGCGCTATCTCGGCGTCTTCCCGGTCAAGGTCAACCAGCAACGGCACGTCGTCGAGGAGATCGTCGACCACGGCCGACAGCACGCCTACGGCCTGGAGGCCGGCTCGAAACCCGAACTGCTCGCGGTCATGGCCCTGCTGGACGACCCGAACTCGCTGATCGTCTGCAACGGATACAAAGACGAAGAGTACATCGAGATGGCGCTGCTGGCGACCAAGATCGGCAAAGGCGTCATCCTCGTGATCGAAAAATTAAGCGAGCTTCCGATCATCATGAAGCTCGCCCGCAAACTCAACGTCGTGCCGCGGATCGGGATCCGGGCCAAACTCGCCAGCCGCGGGTCCGGCAAGTGGGAGGCGTCCGGGGGAGACAGCTCGAAGTTCGGCCTGACCGTCCGCGAGATGATGCGGGCCATGACGTACCTTCGCGAAAACGAGATGATCGACTGCCTCGAACTGCTCCACTTCCACCTCGGCAGCCAGATCACCAACATCCGCTCGATTCGCGACGCGCTCGGCGAGGCCTGTCGGCTCTATACGGAGCTTTACAAGTTCGGGGCACCGCTGAAATTCTTCGATGTCGGCGGCGGGCTGGCGGTCGACTACGACGGGTCGCAGACGAACTTCGCCAGCAGCGCGAACTATTCGCTCCAGGAATACGCCAACGACATCGTCGCAGCCATCTTCGACGCCTGCGAGGCGGCAGAGG
>PWPN01000322.1 GCA_003557125.1 Phycisphaerae bacterium
ATCGGTGAGCCGTCCGGAACCCCGTCCAGCACCTCCGTCGATCCGCAGATCCGACCGATCGGGACGACGTCGCTGACAGCCCGCCCCGTATGGGAGTGGTGCATCCGTATGGGTGCCACTGGCGGCTTGTCCGCCAGTGCGGTCGCACACCGAACGGGAGAGGACGCCCGTACCACCCTGCTGGGCGTCACACCGCATCGTCGCCGGGGTCGAGCACAGCCATGAACGCTTCCTGGGAGATCGTCACCCGGCCGACGGTCTTCATGCGCTTCTTGCCTTCCTTCTGCTTTTCGAGGAGCTTGCGTTTGCGCGTGACATCGCCGCCGTAGCACTTGGCCGTCACGTTCTTGCGCATCGCCCGGATCGTCTCGCGGGCGATGACCCGCTTTCCGAGGCAGGCCTGCAAGGGCACATCGAACATCTGGCGATCGATCTCCTCGCGCAGTCGCCGGATGAGTGCCCGCCCGCGCCGTTCCGCCTTGTCGCGGTGAACGATGACCGACAGCGCGTCGACGGGAATGCCGTTGACCAGGATATCCAGCTTGGACAGCGCCCCTGCCTGGTAGCCGATCACCTCGTAATCGAGGCTCCCGTAGCCGCGGGTCGCCGCTTTGAGCCGATCGTAGAAATCGTAGACCGTCTCGGCCAGCGGGAAGCGATAGTTCAACATCACCCGCTGCGGGGAAAGATAGTCCGTTTTCCGGTACTCGCCGCGACGCTGCTCGGCGATCTTCATGACCGCCCCGATGTACTCGGACGGCACGATGAGGCTCGCCTCGATCATCGGTTCGCGGATCTCTTCGACCGTCGAAAGATCCGGCAGTCGGCTCGGGGCGTCGATCGTGATGACTTCACCTGATTTGGTGAGCACTTCGTAGGTGACCGTCGGCGCGGTCTGCACGACGTCGATGTCGGACTCGCGCTCGAGCCGTTCCTGGATGATCTTCATGTGAAGCAGGCCGAGGAATCCGCAACGGAACCCGAAGCCCAAGGCGGTGCTGTGGACCGGCTCGAACGAAAACGAGTTGTCGTTGAGCCAGAGGTTCTCGAGCGCCTGGCGGAGGCGGTGCGCCTCGGTCATCGGCCCGGGGTAGAAATCGCAGAAGACCATCCGTTGCGGCGGTTGATAGCCTGGCAAAGGCTTGTCGGCCGGTGCGTTGTCGAGCGTGACCGTGTCGCCGATGTTCACGTCGTGGATCGTCTTGATGCCGGCCACCATGTAGCCGACCTCGCCGGCCGCCAGCGCGTCGACGGGCGTGGGCTTGGGGCGGAACTTGCCGAGCTCGCTAACCTGATAGCTACGGCCGGCGGCCATGAACCGGATCGCCTGCCCCCGTGCAAGCCTGCCCGATTTGAGCCGGATATGGCAGATCGCACCGCGGTGCGGGTCCGGCTTTGCATCGTAGACGAGCGCCTTGAGCGGTCCGTTCGGATCGTCGGCGGGCGGCGGGATGCGCGTGACGATCGCGCGGAACAGGCTGTCCATACCGACGCCCGTCTTGGCGGAGGTGAACAGCGCGTCCTCGGACGGGATACCCAGAAGGGTCTCCAGTTCCGCAGCCACGTCCTCGGGCCGGGCTGTGGGCAGATCGATCTTGTTGATGACCGGAATGATCTCGAGCCCGGCCTCGACGGCCAGGTAGGCGTTGGCCACCGTCTGGGCCTGGACCCCCTGGGCCGCGTCGACCAGCAGCAGCACGCCCTCGCAGGCAGCCAGCGCACGGGAGACCTCGTAATGGAAATCCACGTGGCCGGGCGTGTCGATCAGGTTGAGCATGTACTCGACGCCGTCCAGCGTGCAATGGACGGTCGCGCGGTTCGCCTTGATCGTGATGCCCATCTCGCGCTCGAGGTCCATGTCGTCCAGGAACTGGTCGCGCATCTCCCGGCCCGTGACCGCCCCGGTCTCCTGCAGGATCCGGTCGGCCAGGGTGCTCTTGCCGTGGTCGATGTGGGCCACGATGCTGAAATTACGGATGCGTTCCCGGTCGAACATCCCTGGGGTACCCCTTCGGTCAGCATTGCACGTGCGGGTGGCGCTTACGGATGGCGCTTGACGCTGGCAGGTGCCATATGCCTGGACGAGCCCCTCATTGTAGCGTCTCGATGAAGCACGGAGAAGAGACGCATGAAAGGCCATTGCCTGGGAAGGCCCATGACAGGTTCAGTGGGGCAAAAACAGTCCACTCGTGCGTATAGGATAATGTGGTGCACCGGTGCTTCTGGCAGCTCGTTGGCTCCCGAACCTTTCGGAGCTGGGGTGGGACGGGCATCTTGCCGGGTGGGACGGGCATCTTGCCGGGTGGGACGGGCATCTTGCCCGTCACCATTACACACCCTGACGGGCGGGACGCCCGTACCACCCTGGAATGTCTCCCCTGACGGGCGGGACGCCCGTACCCCCCTCAATCCAGCTTCCAGGGCGCGCGGTACTCGTAGGAGAGCAACTTGTTGGCCTCCGGATCGTTGGTGAACCGCTCCCGGTCCGCATCCCATTCGAGACGTTTCTGGCGTGCGAAGGCGATGTTGCCCAGCAGCGTCGTGACCGTCGAGCGGTGCCCGACGTCGACGGGGCAGATGCAGGGCCTGCGGGTCTTGACGCCGTCCAGAAAGTCGCGGGCATGGTCGGCGTCCAGGACGCGCTCCTGGAATTCGAACGGCTCGATGACCCGCTCGGTGGAGCGGTCCTGGCGGTTGTCCGCGGCACGGTCGGCCACGCCGCGGGCAGCCAGCGGCATCGTGCGCACGGGGGTCGAGGTGATTTCAAGCCTGTGGAAGTGGATGTAGAGGTTGCCCTTCGTGCCGCGGAACTCGATGTGAGCGGGCTTGCCGTAGAGGTCGCCGCCGCTGGCGCTGTGTTCCGTAAAGCTCACGAGCGGGCCGCCGGGATACTCCCAGAGCACTTCCTGGGTATCGGGGAACTCGCGGTTGTCCTGGACAGCGTACTTGCCGCCGGCCGCCATCACGGACAGGGGCGCGTCCTTGCCGATCACCCACTGGATCACGTCGAGAAAATGCGTGCCGAAATTGGTGAGCTGCCCGCCCGAGTAGTCGCGGAACCACCGGAACATATAGAGCCCGCGATTCGGGTTGTAGGGCCGTTCCGGCGCCGGCCCGAGGAACATGTCCCAGTCCAGACCGGGCGGCGGATCGCCGTCGGGCGGGTTGCCGATGCCCATCGGCCACTCGTTGCGAACGAAGCTGCAGCGGGCTGCCGTCACCTGGCCGATCGCGCCTTCGGCGACGAGTTCAGCGGCCTTGCGACACAGCGCCGACGAGCGACGCTGCACGCCCATCTGCGTGATCCGCCCGGTTTCCTGTGCGACCTCGACCATTTTCCGCCCTTCCGCCACGACCAGCGAGAGCGGTTTTTCGACGAAGACGTCCTTGCCGGCCCGGCATGCGTCGACGAACTGCAGCGCGTGCCAGTGGTCCGGCGTGGCGATGATGACAGCGTCGATGTCGTTGCGGTCCAGCAGTCGGCGGTAATCTTTCGTGACGAACGGCTGACCGCCGATCTTGTGGGCGCAAAACTCGAGGTACGGATCGTACACGTCGCAGATGGCAGTGATCTGGGCGTCGTCGTGCATCTTGAAGGCGTTCAGGAGCTGATCGCCTCGGTTACCAACCCCGATAATCCCCAGCCGGACGCGTTCGTTGGCGCCCAGTACACCGGACGTCGATCGCTGAACAGCCGCAACCGTCCCCGCAGCCAGCAGGCCGGCGGAAAATTCCCGACGGGTCAGTTTATGCGACATGACGATCTCCTCTTTCCGATCGAGACTTACAATGCACCAATGCACGGCTCACAGGGCTGTGGCACACGGACCGTGGCACATTGCAGCGGCCGCCCCCCCGTGGCGGCCGTCCCCCCCCTGACAAATCATGCAAACGGGCGAGACGCCCGTACCACCCTGTAACGATCCACCGGGCAAAACACTGGCGGACAAGCCGCCAGTGGCACCCTGCCCCGTACCACACCCTGCTGTCAGGGTGTGTCGTCCACTGGCGCATCGTCCTCCTGCACGGCATCGGCCGGCGGTTCGACGGCGTCGGGAGGCAGCACCGGGGGAACCGGCTCCTCGACCTTTTCGATCGGCGAGATCCAGTTCCGGACGGGATCGATGACCCTGGTCTTGATCAGGGTGGCCGAGCCCGTGCAGGCCACCACGATGGCCGCGATCATGAGAACATTCCACACGCCTCGCTTCCAGCCGCGTCCGACGGCTTCGCCGATGTAGCTGCGTTTGTTGTTCAACAGGAAGAAAGCGATGTAGGCGATCGGCAGCATCGTAAATGCGATGGCTGACGTAATGATGGGCAAAAAGAACGGGCTGGGCAGCGCGACGCCGAAAACGCCGATGGCCGGCACGAGCGTGAACAGCCGATAGCGTCGCGTCGTGTACTTGAGGCCGCACATCTCGGGGAAGGTGAACCCGCAGACGACCATGTGCGTCGCGATCGTGCTGCAGGCCATCCCCAGGAACCCGAGGTTGAAAACGATGCGTGCGAGATAGCCGCCGAGGATGCCGCTGAGTCCCTGGGATGCTTCGACAGCCGTCAGACCGTGCCGAAGCCCCGGGTTTTCGGGATCGAACATCGTATTGGCCATCGCGATGATGATGAGCGAGCTGACGAGCACGAACGGCAGGAACATCGAGCTGAACAGATCCCACCGGGCGAGGCCTTTGTGGTGCTTGCCCCAGCCCTTGGCGAGTATCGAATAGGGGTACAGGAAGGTCATGTTGATACCGACGGCCGCCCCGAACGCACCGAGCACGAGAATGAGCCCGCCTTCGGGGATGCTCGGCCGGAAGAGCCCGCTGGCAAGGGCCGACCAGTCCACGCCGGTCGTCGCAAGGACCAGGGCGAACGAGACGATGACCAGCCGGATGATCCAGCGCAGGAAGGTTTCGAAGAGTTTGATGCCCCGCGCGTTGCTGCCGTAGTTCCAGGTCACGACGATGCTGACGGCCAGGATAGCGAGGCCGGCGAAGGCTTTGACGACGTACTCGAGGACGCGATTGTCTTCGGAGGCACCGACGGCCGAGGCGAGATCCCAGACAACGGCACCGGCCAAACCGTATTGCGGAAAATGCCAGATGACCGAAGCGAGGATCGTGCCCACCGCCCAGAGAATGGCTAACGTGGGGGCCAACTCCCGCCAAAACGTCACATAGGGTCGTTCCCCGGTGGTCAGGACGACGTTGCCCAGGGCCGCCAGCATGATGACCCCCAGGAACATCGCGATCGGCTGAACCCAGAGCAACTCGTAGCCGAAGGAGACGCCCGCCACCACGGAGGCGACCGCACTGCCTGATCCGAGCGTCATCGCGCTCTGGAGCCACGCCGGGCCGGTGAGCTTGGCGTATCCGCGGATGCGCGTCAGCAGAGGTTGCCTGGCCAGCCCCTGGAGAACCGCCTCCTCCTGCTGGATCTGGGCCGGATCCCACTTGCTGGTCATGGGCAGGCCTTTTTCCTGGTTCGCACCGTTTTGCTGGGTCGCCATTGTGCTCCTCCGCTGGGGGGTTACGAACGTATCGACTATTGAGCTGCTGAGCCGTTCAGCTTATGCGGAGTCGACCCGACCGGCAAGCATGCATGCGGCCTGTTGGCGACCTGCGATCGGAGCCGGATTGGCGGGAAAGGCCCGGTCGCTTTAACATGCCCGTTTCTGTGTTTCTTCGGCTGGTTCGAGTTTCTGGAGCCGTGGCGGCAGGTCGCATGCAGGGCTTGTCGCCGCAGACGTGGATGCCATGTTCAAGCAAGTGCCCGCTCAATTCGATTTTCCCGGCTCGGAACGCGAGGTCCATGCGTTCTGGGAAGAAAAGGATATCTACCGCAAGTCCCTCGCCCGCCGCGAGGGGGCGACGCCCTTCGTCTTCTACGAGGGGCCGCCGACCGCCAACGGCCTGCCGCACCCGGGCCACTGCCTGACCCGGATCATCAAGGACATCTTCCCGCGTTATCGGACGATGCGAGGCCATTACTGCCACCGCAAAGGCGGCTGGGACACGCACGGGCTGCCCGTCGAGGCCGAGGTCTGCAAGGAGCTCGGCATCCACACCAAGGCCGAGATCGAAGCCTACGGGATCGAGAAGTTCAT
>PWPN01000345.1 GCA_003557125.1 Phycisphaerae bacterium
CACGTCTGGTGTGATGACCGCTATCCGATAGCGAATCCAAGCCACCTGGCGTTGTCAGATGTGGCAGGGGAAACGGGCGATGGTGAGTAACGCAGGCTGGTTGTGTCGCTTTCGGCAGAAATGCCTCCTCATTCCGATCGCTGTCATGGTCGCGATGGGGGCCAGCCAGTCGCATGCCCATGCGCAAGAAGAATTTCGAGGCCTGTGGTGCATGGTCTTCGACCCGGGCTACAAATCGGCTGGCGAAGTCGACCAACTGATCAGCTATGCGGTTCAAGGCAATTACAACGCGATCCTGCCGCAGGTGCTCGCCTATCACTGTCGTACGGGAGGAAGCGCTTACGGTGCATTCTGGAGGTCGGAGATCGTGCCGACCGCCCCGGCGGTGACCGATGCGTTCGACCCGCTCGCATACCTCTGCCAGCAGGCACACGCGCACGGTATCGAAGTCCATCCCTGGATCATCCCCTACCGCGTGAGCTTGACCTGGCCGCCGCCGGGAAACAGCTACCTGGCCGACCGCCCCGAATGGTTCATGGTCTCCCAGGCCGACTTGCACGCGGGCACGCCGGCGCCGATCGACGGCGCGTACACGCTCGACCCCGGCTCGCCGGACGTCCAGGAATACGTCGTGAGCATCGTCCGCGAACTGATCGCCCATTACCCCATCGACGGGATCAACTTCGACCGGATCCGCTACCAGCAGACGGACGCGGGCTATCCGGTGTCGGCTGCGTACGCGAAATCGAGCCTTGCCCGCTTCCAGCAGATCACCGGCTACGTCGGCACGCCCTCGCCTTCCCTGTCGAGCTGGTCGAACTTCCGCCGCCGTACGATCGACGAGCTCATCCGGAGGTGCCGGGCCGAGATCGCATCCTTCAAAGACCACCCGCGCCAGCCGATCCGGCTCAGCGCCGACACGATCGTCTGGGGAAATGCCCCGCTCAATTTCACCTCCACCTCGGCCTACGGGCTCTTCCAGAACTGGCAGCTCTGGATGCAGCAAGGCTGGCTCGATACGAACGTGCCCATGAACTACAAGGCCGACCATTGCAGCCCGCAGGGCAGCTGGTATCGCAACTGGAACCAGCGATGCCTCGAATGGGGCTACCAAAGGCACACCGTCATCGGCCAGGCGACCTACATGAATACGAAATCCAACAGCATCGCGCAGATGAGCGACGCGCGGACAGCCGGTGTCCATGGCACGGTCAACTACAACTACTGGAGGACAGCCGGCACGACGGCTTGCCCACCCTCCGGCCTGAACGACATGACCTGGTACGCCTACGTGCGGGACAACCTGTTCAACTCGTTCGTCCCCACGCCCGCGATGCCCTGGCGCCATCCCGCCACAGCCACCGAAGGAACGATCTGGGGCCGCGTCACCGACGCGTATACGGGCGAGCCGCTCGATGACGCCACCGTTACCGTCGGCCCGATTCCCCCCGTCCGGACCGACGGCAACGGAATCTACGTTGTCACGCTCGTGTCGGCGCCGACCAACGGATTCAGCGTCCAGCCCGTTACCGTCGAAAAACAGGGGTTGCCCACCGGCATGCACCCGGCGGCTTATGTCTTTGCCGGCGACATCGTCCAGTACGATTTCGCCCTCGGCGCCGGCCCGCCGACTCTCGAACTGGCTCCGACATCGATCGCGCGTACCGTCTTTCCCGGTGATTCGCTCGACGACGATATTTTCACGGTCGGCAACAACGGCGACGGCCCGTTGAATTACACGATCGTACATGAGGCTGACTGGCTGACGGTCATCCCCAACCAGGGGACGATCCACGGCCAGGAATCCACGATCACCATTCGCTACGACACAGGCCGTCTCTCTTACGGGGAGAATACCGCAGTAATCGAGGTATTCGATGAGGCAGCCAATCCGCCTGGCGTAACGCTGGCCGTCAGCGTCCGGATGGAGGGCGTGCCGGGCGATTTCGACGGCGACGGGGACGTGGACATGGACGACTTCGGACGGTTCCAGGCGTGCCTGACCGGCCCGAACGCCGGGCCGCCTCCGGACGGATGCGAACGCGCACGGCTCAGCGGCAACGATCATGTCGATCGAAACGATTTGCTTCTTTTCCTCGGTTGCATGACTGGTGCGGCAATTCCCGGAGACCCCGATTGCGCCGGCTTCCCCTGACCGCTGCCCGCCGGACACCTCCACTTTTTCCGCATCGCCCCTTGGAGGAAGAATCTTCCCCTGCATGCAAGTTCCCGACTCCGGCCGTCCTTACCGGATAAATATCCGGGGGAACCGCATCCTGACGGCAATCCGCCCCGCAGAGTAAATTACTATAAGTTAATTCATGACATGAGCTTATCGACACTTGCCGAGACCCCTTCGGAACCCGGTCCGCGTGGATCGATAGGCTGTGCGGAACCGGTCCACGGAGGCTGTGTCGGCCTGACGAAAAAACTGATAAAAGATCTGTACGAATGCGATGGGTCCGATTATACTGATGGCGGTTGGTGCGTTGAAGTGAGCTGAGGTACGCGACCGCGGAATGCACGTCCGGACCCTTCTCTCCATCACGCCCCGCATTTACGGGCCGAGACGGCGGCCCTTTCCGTAAGGGACCCGGAAAGCCAAGAATGGGTCCACACGACCGCGAGACAGGAGAAAAGATGATGAGCAAGCGGTTGTATGTAGGGAACCTTCCCTACGACGTGAGCAGTTCGGATTTGCAGAGTCTTTTTTCGGAGCATGGCAGTGTCCAGAGCGCCGAGGTCATCAGTGATCGGATGACCGGACGAAGCAAGGGGTTCGGCTTTGTGGAGATGAGCGACGACAATGAGGCCGAAGCCGCGATCACCGCGCTGAACGGCCAGGATCACGGCGGCCGGGCGCTGACGGTCAACGAGGCTCGGCCTCGCGAGCAGCGCGATGGCGGCTTCCGCGGTGGTTACGGCGGGCGGCGCTAAGCCTACCCACACAACCACGAACAATACGATCCGACATGCGAAACGGGCGCTTCACGGCGCCCGTTTTTCTTGCGCAGTGCAGCAGAGTGGCACGGGGTGAAAGCCAGGGTGGGACGGGCCGCCAGGATGGGATGGGCCGCCTGGGTGGGACGGGCGTCTCGCCCGTCGGCTATGTGCCGTCCTGGTATAGCCAAATCGCTGCGACCCTTCAGTTCGTGTTGAGGATCACACGCGGCGGGTCAGCCAGGTCGTCGTACGTGCGTTGCACCTGCTCGCGCGTCACGGGACGATCCGCCACCACCCAGAAACGGTAACGGGCCTGCATGGGGCGATCCGCGGTCAGCTGCCAGGGGAAGTATTCGCCGAACCGCCCGTAGAGCCGTTCGGAAAACTCCGCACCCTCGGGATTGGCCGGGTCGGAGAGGTACGCGACGGTATAGACGCGCTCGCCCAGCGGATAGCGGATGGCATTCCAGGGCAGATCCCCGAAAAACAAACCGGCCTCTTCATCGCTGCGCACTTCCTTGTCGGCCGGCAGCTCGGCCCAGCGCGCGGGGCGAAGGTAGCGCGAGGCCTGCTCGTTCTCCGCGACTTCCTGAGCAGCCCGAAAGTGCACGCCACCGTGGTGACAGTCGCTGCTGACAAGCCCCACCGGTGCATCAACCGCTTCGACGGTCGTGGCCCATTCGATGAGGATTTCATCATCCGGCGAAGCGAAGGCGACGACCCTGCGGCGCTCGACAGCCAATGTTCGCCCGTGACGGGTGTTCCAGTGGATCTCGACGACATGCCCGCCCATCACGGGTCCGGCCCACGTCTCGAGAACCCGCGTATGGAGCTGATGGTCGCCCGCCCCGCCGTACCACGTATCGTAGGGTCCGCCCTCGGCCTCGATACGGTTATGCCCGAAAAAGATCCCCCGATGGTGCGAGAAGCGACCGCCCGGCCCCTTCGTGAGGAGTCGGCTGCCATCGGGATCGAAGACATGGTGGAACGGTTTCTGAGTGCGATCGAGCGTCTCTTCGCTCGTGCCATCGAAGGGCGTATGAACGTAGCGGAGAACGGGACGATCGCCGAAAAGCAGATCGACCGATTTCGTATCGGGTGTCGAGCTGTCCTTCCACGCGAAGACCGATGGGGCTGCATCCTCGCAACTTTCCTGCCAGGCGAGTCGATAGGTCCGCGATCGGCCCGCGGGCAGATCGGACACGATCCACCAGAGTCGCGCCTTTCCATCGCCGAGACATTCCAGCTGGGCCGGCTGGACGACTCCATCCGCGATAACACAGACGCGCGCGTCCGTCCGCCCGTGCGGCACGACTAACTCCACGGACGCGGGCGTATGGACGCGGTCGACAGCCCCGGCCTCGACTTCGATGCGCGGCGAGGCGGAACAGCCTGCATTGCCCAGGAGAAACATCACGAACGTCCATCGGCCGTATCGCATACATGTCTGCATCACAGCGCGCTCCTTGTCGTACATGGATCACACGAAGAGGGTAACTGCGTACAGGATAAGACCGAACCCCAGGAATGCAAAACATTTCCAGCCTGCATGCCATTTCGCATGGGCTATGCCGGCGCGTCTGCGCTTCCGCAGCGCGGATTCCATCGACTAGCCTGAAGAGAAGGAATACGAGAGGATCAACGATCTTTGTTCTGGAGAATGGCCTTGCGCACCTCGGCGAGGAGTTCGTCAACCTTGAAGGGTTTGTAGAGGACGGCTGCGAGCCCTTCCGGCGTGGCACGGATGATGGAATGGCTCGGATCGTAGCCGAAACCCGTGATGAACATCACCGGGCACTCCGGCCGACGCTCCTTGATGCACTTGAAGACCTCATAACCGTTGGAGCCGGGCATCTTGATGTCGCTGATCACCAGGTCGTAGGGACGCTGACGGAACATGGCCAGCCCTTCCTGGCCGTCGCGTCCCGTGTCCACGTCGACGCCGTTGACTGCAAGCACGTCGCGCACGGTCGTTCGGATGATTTCTTCATCGTCGATGACGAGCACGAGTTTGCCCTGGAGCACGGGATCGATCTCGATCCGTGCGGGCCCGCGGGCGAGTGGCTCCATCACGGGTTGGCCGACCTGCTTGATGGCTTTGCGGATCAGGTCGACGTTGTCGGCGATGGCCCGGAGGCGGTGCCGCAGATCGTCGTGCCCGATGTAATCTTCCATGAGCGTCGTCGCGTCGCCGAGAATCTCATTGAGCGGCTCCGCGATCTCGGCCGAAACGTTGTCGGCCAATCGGCCCGTCGTCGCGTGATGCTCGACGGCGAGCAGATTCAGGATGTGCAGCGAGATCGCGATGTACCGCCCGAAGATCTCGGCGAACGGGCGGTCGTCCTCGTGGAAGGCAGCCAGCTTGTCCGACTCGATGTTGAACACGCCGATGACCTGGTCATGCAGCATCAACGGCACCGTCAGCGAGGAGCGGGCGTTGTCGATCCCGACCAGGTACCGATCGTCGTTGCGGATGTCGGGGCAGATGTAGCTGCGCCCCGTCGAAGCGACGTACCCGCTGATGCCGTTGCCGTCGGGCAGTGCATAAATGTCGATGTCCTGCCCCTCGGACACCAGGCCGCGGTGCAGGACGAGTTCGAGTCGGCCGCTGCTATGGTCGAGCAGACGGATCGCGATATTGTCGAAATGCAGCAGGTCGCGCGTGTAGTAAATGATCTTGCGTTCGAGCAGATCGAGGCGTTCGCCCGGATCCATCTGGGCGATCTGCTCTTCGTCGAGCCGGACCATCTCGCGGCCGGCCTTATCGATCGCGTCGATCTTTTCCTGGAGCCGCCTCGGGCGCGTCACATCCGTGATGACGATCATGAGACGCGTCCGCCCGCAACCCTCAACGATCGGGGTGAGCCGCGCGTCGAAGTGCTGATCGTTCGCGCAGACGATGCTCCAGGAGCGTGCCCGCTGCGCGAGGGCTTCCTGTCGGCCATCCTCATCCATGCGCCGACAGCGCTGGACGATCTTTTCCATCACCTGCGGAGTCAGGTTCGCGAACCGCACGTTCGACCAGACCACCGTGCCGTCCAGTTCCATGAGGCAGACTGCCTGGCCGAGCTTCTCGAGCAGGCCGGCCAACTGCCGG
>PWPN01000191.1 GCA_003557125.1 Phycisphaerae bacterium
CTTCCAGCCGCAGGGCCCCGGCCCCCGCGCCGTGCAGGCCCTCACTCATGCGCTCCGGAAACGGGCGCCGGAAATCCTGGCGCAGCAGGTGCGCGGCATGGCCGTGCCCCGAGGCATCTTCGACGATCTTGTATTCCTCGGCGTCGAAACGCCAGTGCAAAAGCAAATCGTTCGCCGCATGGGACGCGGCGGCCAACACCTCAGCTTCTGGCTGACCGATGGGCGGACGCGACGAAAAGCGATCGGTTTCGGGCTGGCCGATCACCTGCCCGCCCTGCTCGAACATCGCCGCTGTCGGGTCGCCTTTCAACCGACGCTCAATGCATTCAACGGCCGACGATCCGTCGAGATGCGCGTCCTCGACATCGCCTTTCCGCAGTGACGGTACAGCTCAAACAGTGGCACACGCACGAAGAACCTTCCCCCCTTATAAAGAGGGTATGACGTGGAGGTTCTTCAAAGAGCCGCAGGCTTGGAGCCTGCGCGGTTTCCTCCAACGGGCGAGACGCCCGTACCACCCTGGCCTTGGAATGCCCATGCCACACTGGGAGGGTGCCTTAATAATGGCACGAACCCGGCAGCCCGTTATCGCAGGATGAACTCCCACTCGAGGACCGCCAGCAAGCTTTCCTGGCCGAGCAGTTCGACGCGCTGCAGGATGCGTGCGATGGCCCGCGCGCGGTGCGGATCGACCCGGCCCAGGGCCTCGAGCATGGACCGGACCTCCGGCCTTTCGAACAACCAGCCCGCCAGGATGTGGCCGGCCGACATCCGATGACGGAGGCTCACGCCGCCGCCCTCTTCGTCCTGGGCCTGGCCGGTCATCTGCCGGATCATCATGTCCAGGAAGTTGCGCTGTTCCGGGATGCGACGCAACGCGTACTCTTCGAGCCCGGCCTCAGCCGCCACATGGGCGATCGCATCGGACAGGCCGCCGAGCTGATCGACAAGCCCGAGCTCGAGCGCCTGGCGCCCCGTGTAAACCCGTCCGCCGGCGATCTGCTCGAGCTCTTCGGTCAGTTGCCCGTCCCGCCCCTGCCGGACGCGGTCCTTGAACATCGCGTAGACATATTCGAGCCGTTCCTGCACGTGGGCGCGCTGGGCTTCGTCGAACCGGCGGTTGCCGCTCATGATGTCGGCGTTGGCACCCCGCTGGACCTCGTAGAACGATACCCCCGCCCAGTCCCAGAGCCCTTTCATCACGAGCTTGCCGCCGATGACGCCGATCGAGCCGGTAATCGACGCCGGGTCGGCGAACAGGGTCGGGGCTGCCGCGGCGATGTAGTACCCGCCGCTGGCCGTCACGTTGCCCATCGAGACCACGACGGGTTTGGTGTCTGCCAGCTCCCGCACCGCCTTCCACATGACTTCGCTGGCCATGGCGGAGCCGCCCGGCGAATTGATGCGAATCACGACACCCTTGACGGCGTCATCGGCCCGAAGTCGGGCGAGGGCCCTTCGAAAATCCGTGCTGCCGACCCGGTCGCTCGAGTCCCACAGACCCGGCTTGGTCCGGCCCGGCACGAGCATCCCGTTCACGAAAACGACAGCCAGGTCGGCGCGTTCGGCCTCGCGTTTCTTTTTCATCGCTTCGCCGAGGATCCTGAAAAAGGCCAGCGGGCTCGACACGTCGAGTTCGTCGCCTTTGTCGACGCCGTAGTCGCGCACAAGTCGAATCTCTTGCCCGTAACGTTCCCGCAACGTATCCGCCAGGTGGTCCGCGTCGACGATCTCGTCGATCAACCTGGCGTCGAGCGCCTCGCGCGCAAAGTACGGGCCGCGGTCGATGAGCGTGCGCACGCGTTCGGGCGTCATCGATCGGCCATCGGCGATGGTCTCGACCATCTGCTCGAACAGGTCGTCCACGAGCCAGTTGATCATCGCACGCGCTTCGTCCGAAGGCTCCGTGCGCGTCAGGGGCTCGCCGGCGCCTTTGTACGCCCCGACATTGATCATGTCCGCCTCGACGCCGATCTTGTCGAGCAGCCCCTTGACGTACGCCGCTTCGAGGTAGAGCCCCGTGAGCCGCAACTCGCCGCCCGGCGGCATGCCGATACGCGTCGCGACCGTCGCCAGCTGATAAAGCCCCTGGCACGCCTCCTCGACGTAGCAGTAGACCTCCTTGCCGGCCGCACGGACATCCTCCAGGGCGGCCCGCAGCTCCTGCATCTGCGCCCAGCCCATCTCCGCGTTATCGAAGGTCACCACGATGGCAGGCACAGCCGGGTCCTCTGCCGCCGCTTCGATGCGTTCCAGGAGCGTCGCCAGCGTCTGCGGAGGACGGAGCTCGAACCCCAGGCTGAATTCAGGAGCCTGCTCATGGATCTCGCCCTCGAAGTTGAAGACAGCGACTTTCTGGGCGAGCACGGCCTCTTCGGGCAGCGTCGGTTCCTCGGCCCAGGCCGACTGCCCGACCCACAGCACCGCCGAAACCGTCGCCGCCGTCGCCACCGTCAGAAATCGATACCATGCGTTCATAGCCGACTCCCAGTTCATCGGGTGCCGAGCAGCAGGGAAGGACTTTCTACGCCCTTCGAATCCCGCCACCCATATTGTTGGTATAGGCCTCGTATCCGGATGCGTCAGCATACCCCTCCGGACTGTGAAAAGACAACACGGAAATTACACGGGTATTTTGACGCATCATGCCCAAGCCCCTGGCAGGCCTGCCAGGGGCTTTCCGTCAGAGTGTTTCAGGTATCCGTTCCAGGCGCTTCGGGTATCCGTCACAGGCGCTTCAGGTATCCGTCACGGCGCTTCGGGATTGTGAACCGCCCGGTCCATCCCCGTTGAGAGGAGGTCACCGATCGCCTAAGATCACGGCGACGGCCGTCATCGCGACGCGTCGGCAGACCTGATCCGCCACCTGAGGAGGGGTGAACGTGCTACGCGAGCTGTTCCAGAAACAGGCTGAATTGAACACCCGGATCGGTTTCGACCCGGACGAGCTCCGCCGCAACTTCGATCCGCAAAAAGCGGGCGAGTGGCTCAACAACTACCTGGCTGCGATGAGCAACGAGCTCGAGGAGCTGCGCGACTGCACCTACTGGAAGCACTGGTGCGACGAGGCACAGCAGGGCAGGCGCTACTATCTGCACGACCTCCAGAACGCGCGCGTCGAGGTCATCGACATGCTCTTCTTCTGGATCAGTCTCGCCCAATGCGTCGGACTGGACGCCGACGGCGTGATGGATCTCTACCGCCAGAAACTCAAGGTCAACCACAACCGCCAGCAGTGCGGCTACTCGATGACCGGCAAGGACGAAACGGACAACAAGTCGATCCAGCTGACCGACCCGACACAGGAGTGCACCTGAGAAGCCGCCGAAGCGCTTGGCCGACTACAATGGATACCATCCGTTGTAAGGATAATGACGCTATGGAGACGCAGACGCCATGAATAAAGATTCCTTCGCGTTTTTAGAGAAGATGGTGGAGACCCCCTCGGTGGCCGGTTTCGAACAGCCCGTCGCCCGGATCATCCGCAAGTACATGAAACCCTTCGCCGACGAGATCACCACGGACCTTCACGGCAACACGATCGTCGCGCTGAATCCCAAGGGCACGCCCCGGATCATGCTGGCCGGCCATTGCGACCAGATCGGCATGATGGTCAAGTACATCACGGACGACGGGTTCATCAGCTTCGCGACGGTCGGCGGCATCGACCTGACCGTGTTGCCCGGCTCCTATGTGACGATCCATACCGAAGACGGGCCTGTCGAGGGCGTCATCGGGCGAAAGCCGATCCACCTCATGAAGCCGGAGGAGCGCAATGCCGGCAAAATCGAGCTGACCGAACTCTGGATCGACATCGGCGCGAAAGACCGCAAGGACGCCGAGAAACGCGTCTCCATCGCCGATCCGATCACCTACAAACTCGGGCTCCAAAGGCTCGGCGACGGGTTCATCGCTTCGCCGGCGATGGACGACAAGGTCGGCGCGTTCGTCGTCATGGAGGCGTTGCGTCTGCTGGCCAAACGTAAGATCAAGCCCGCCCTGTTCGCCGTGGCCACGGTCCAGGAAGAGCTCGGCCTGCGCGGCGCACGGACGAGCGCCTACAGCATCGACCCGCTCGTCGGCATCGCTGTGGACGTCTGCCACGCCTCGGACAATCCCGGCGTCGACAAAAAACTCGCCGGCGACCAGGGCCTCGGCCGGGGGCCCGTCATCGAGCGCGGCGCGAACATCAACCCCGTCTTGTGCAAGCTGCTCATCGCCGCAGCCAAGGCCAAGAAGATCCCCTACCAGCTCAGCGCCTCGCCGAACGCCACCGGTACCGACGCCAACCCGATCCAGGTCAACCGTGGCAGCGTCGCCGCCGCCCTGATCGGCATTCCGAACCGCTACATGCACACGCCGGTCGAACTCTGCCACCTCGACGACCTCGAGAACGCCGCCCGGCTCGTGGCCGAGACCGTCGCGCAGATCGGCCCGCGCACCAATTTCACGCCGCGTTGAGCGGATGCACAGCCGATAATCGGCTCGAAACCGCGCACGAGGGGCTTCCCGTGCTCGGACGGGAACCCGTGCGCATCCGAGCGAGCGTGGTTGCATGGCCTGACGGGTGGGGGGATCCGAATAGTTTCAAGTCGAGCAAGTTCCGGACCGTTTAATACAATACGAAGCGCAGAGGCCCTACAGTCTCACGTGGCGCACAGGCCCGATAAAGACTGGCAGGCAGGCCCGCGAAGTGAAGGCCCGCGGATCCATAAAGAAAGCGAGTGACCCTATGCGTCGATGGAGTGTAGGCTTGTTGGCGGTCGCATATCTGCTGGGGACCTGCACGACCCTGCCGGCTACGATCGTGCAGTATGACATACGCCCCCTTGTCGGCGGGCAACCCATCGTCAAGGAGAGCCCCCAGTCTCAGCCCATCGTCAGCGTCCGGCCGGAATCGGAAGTCGGCTACCAGGTCACCGTCAGGACCATCACGTCGCCCGAAGACCCGGCTTTTCCCGTGCCGATCGACCCGGACGGTCAGGACAACAACGGACTGTCGTTCTTCCGCTTCGACATATTGACGACACTGGGAGTGCTTCAGCAGCCGGCCGATCGTTTCGTGCCCCCCGCCGACACGGCCTTCACGCTCCTGCCCAGCCTCGGAACGGTCTCGACCGAAGATATCCTCGAACTATCCGGCGCTCAGGACACGGTAGGCTTCGTCGGTGGCACACCGACGCCCGGCATCGGATTGGACGAAACCCAACCGATCGTCGAAGGTCGCCTGTTGACCGGCCCGCTCGCACCGAACGAGGCCGAGGCGGAATTCCTCGTGCGGATCGGCCCGGTCGCCCAGGCGAGCGTCTTTCAAGCCGGGACGCTCGCTCCCATCGAGGTTCCCGCTCCCAACATCGAGATCGGAGAAGGGTTCATCATCCGTGTCACGACGGATATCGACGATGACGATGACGATAACGATGATAACGATGATAACGATGACGACGATGACGATAACGATAACGATAACGACTTCACCCCGATCCCCCTGCCCGAGGTCCAGGCGCCGATCGGGACAGCCGTGATGGCGATCGTGGGCGTCACAGCCCTCACATTCGGCATCGCCCTCATGATGGGGCCCGTCGCCGGCGCCGTCGGCCTGGTAGCCATCCTGGCCGCTCTATTGTTTCTGATCACGAGCGCAGGCGTGTAACTCAGGGGGTCGGCGTGTAATCAGGCGTCCTGGTGCAACGTTTCCTGTGGCGTCTTTCCCCCCTTATCAAGGGGGGATCGAGGGGGGTGTTCTTCCGCGGGCTCGGAGCCCGTGCGGTCCCACCCAACGGGCGAGACGCCCGTACCACCCGGACAGTGACATCGCCTGTAGCGTCCGCCCCTCCCGTCTTCGCCTTCGGCCATGCCGTGACTGCGCCGTGGCGGACGTTTCTGCTCTCCCGATATACCACTGGCGGACAAACCATCACAACGCCTCTAGCCCGGATATTTCATGAGGTGCAGGGTTGCACAGGTTTTGTGGTCGGGCGTTGCCGAGTTGGGTGGACGGCGCGCGTTCGGCGCAGAGGGCCCCCTTACCCCCATTC
>PWPN01000221.1 GCA_003557125.1 Phycisphaerae bacterium
CACTTCGATGCACGGGTCTCATGGATCGGGATGCGCCGCAAGTCGCATGGCGAACTTGAAGTCATCGGCGGCAGACTGCCTTCCGGGGGAAGTTGCGGAAGGACGCCGCTTGTCGAGCTGCTGCTGTACCGCTGCTGCGAACGGGGTCAACACGTCTGCATCCGCAAAGTGCGTGACCAGGCCGAGATCGGCTCAGCCATGGCGGTGCCCATCAGCGCCGGCCAGAACATCTTCGGGATGCTTTACGTCGATCGGGCCACCCGCGTGCGCCGCTTTCAGATCCCCGAACTCGATGTGCTGACCGCCTTCGCATCCACCGTCGCGACCAAAGCCAAGGCCCTCCTCACCGACATGGCCGAACGGGAACAGGCGATTTCCGACTCGGAAATCAGCGTCGTCCAGAAGCTCCAGACACTGCTGGACCCCAAGGACGCGCCCGTGATCAAAGGATTCAAGTTCGCCGCCTATTCCCGTTCCGGCCAGGAAATGCCCGGCGACGTTTACGACGTGATGCGACGACCTGACACCCAGCTGACCGCGATGGTGCTCGGCCACGTCCGTCAGCAAGGGGCGGCCCTTGCCTTAAGCATGGCACGCCTTCAGGCCACCTTCCGCGTCGCCATGCTCCACAACGATCCTCCCCATGCCTTCGCGCGGGCCATGAACTGGATTCTGCACGAGCATGAGGATTCCTCGATCATCGACATGATGTGCATCCTGATCGATGGGCCGAGCGGGAAAATCAACTACGTGCGCGCCGGCAAAATCGGCGCCTTCGTCGTGGATCCGGCCGGCCAACCGCGCAAGCTCCCCACAGCCGACGGCCCATCCCTCGGGGCGTCACCCGACTATCAATACGCCTCCAACATCGACCAGCTGGCACCCGGCGAAACGTTGGCTGTCTACACCCGCGGCGTCGCGACGGCCCTCAACGCAGAGGGCCAACGCTTCGGGGAGACTCATTTCATTGAACTGATCTGCGATGGGTTCGGCCAGCCGCCATCCGCTACGACCCAGGATCTCAGCGACGAGATGGCCCACTTCCTCAAGCACGGCAGCCATCCGCACGACATGACCGTGCTCCTGCTGCACCGCAGGCAATGAGGCCGACAATACCCCCCTGGTGACGTGTATCTTTTCGCATACAGCCCGACGCCGCCCTGGGCGATCGTGATCGGGCACCCCGCGGAGCCGTGGCATGACCAAACGCATGCACTGCGTTCGCCCCCGCTCAGCCCTCTTCGCCCATCGAGGCCATCACCTGCTCGGGCAGGTCGAAATTCGAATACACGTTCTGGACGTCCTCGTGCTCTTCGAGCGCCTCGATGAGCCGGAGTAGTTTTTGCCCGACTTCCGCATCGACGGTCACGCTGTTCTGCGGGACCATCGTCAATTCAGCAGACTGGATTTCAATTTCCGCATCCGCCAGCACCTGCCGGAGCGTCTCGTATGCACCGGGCTCGCACGAGATTTCCCAGACATCGTCGGCCCGCCGGTAGTCGTCGGCCCCTCCCTCCAGGGCGAGTTCGGCGATGCGGTCCTCGTCGGCAGCCTCCAACGGCACGGTGATCTGCCCCTTGTTGTCGAACATCCACTGCACGCACCCGGGCGCACCCATGTTGCCGTTGTGCCGTTCGAAAATCTTCTTGATTTCCGGATTCGTCCGGTTGCGGTTGTCCGTGAGGGTCTCGATAAGCATGGCCACACCGCCCGGGCCATACCCCTCGTAGCAGACCGTTTCGTACTGGGTGCCCTCTTCGCCGCCGGCGCCCTTGCGGATCGCGTTTTCGATCGTATCTTTGGGCATGTTGGCCTGGCGCGCCTTGTCGATCGCGTAGCGCAGGGAGAGGTTGTCTTTCGGATCGCCTCCGCCTGAACGCGCCGCCACGATGATGTTCCGCGACAGCTTGCTCCAGAGTCGGCCTCGCCGTGCGTCGTTCATCCCTTTTTTACGTTTGATCCGCGCCCAATGTGAATGACCAGCCATCGCTGCTCTCTCCTGATCCGTCTTTCCGCAGACGGAGTATTTCCTGATCCATGTCCCTCGCGCACTCGCCGTGGGCGGGACTGCCTCACGACGCGGGCTGCGTCTCGGCCTTGACCTCGTCGACGGTCACGGCGACCGGCGGACGCTCATCACCGGCCACAGCCTCCAGCCTCGCCTTTACGCGCTCCAACGAAGTCGGGTCCCCATCGCTTATTCCCTGTTCCACCTGACGGGCATGGACAGCCTCAGCCTTTCGCCATGCGTCGACCGCTTCGTCGGCACGGCCCAGACGCCACAGGACATCGCCCAGGTGCTCGTGCATCACCGGGTCGGGGGCCTCGCTGTGTACCAGGGCCCGACGCATCCACGTCAGCGCCTCGTCAAACCGCCCTCGTTTGTAATACACCCATGCCAGACTATCGAGATAAGCCGCCTGCGCCGGCTCGATCGCAACCGCCAGCCGGACCATGTTCTCGGCCAGGTCGAGGTCGCGCGTCGCATCGGCCAACGTGTATCCGTAATCGTTGTTGGTACCGGCATCGTCGGGCATCAAGGCATGGGCACGCTCGAGCAGCGCCAGGGCCGCATCCACATTGCCTTGATTCTGGTGCACATACGCCCTCATCCGCTGAAGTGCGGTCTTCTGGAGCGTCGCCTGCCGCAGGCTCTGGAGCGCCCGCATCTGCAATGCCGCCGAATCCGCCTGACGGCCGACCTCTTCGGCCCTTTGCCGCCACTGCGCCATCTGCGCGATCATCTCATCGAGATGCTGCGCGGATTCATCGTATTTGCCCGCCACTGCCAATAAACCGGCCAAGACCCGCCGTTGGTCGAAGAGATACGATTCGAGCATGGCCCTTTGCGCGGGCTCAGCCTCCACCTGGAGCCTGCGAACCTCCCCGATCGTCTCGCGGGCCGTCGCGAGCATCGCATCGAACCGACCCGCCCGACGGTAAACGTCCCGCAACGCTTCCCGCGCCTCGACGCGGGTCTCGATATCCGGGGCAGCCGCCACCTGGGCTGTGGCAAGCTCGATCGCCTCCTCGTGTCGGCCGCCCGCCTGGAGCACCTCGATGAGCCCGTCCCGCCAAGCCTCCTGCTCGGGGTCGGCCTGGTACCAGGCAAGCAATCGGGCCGTCGCCTCGTCGTAGCGTTCCAAGGCGACCAACCCCGCCGGCGAAGCAGGCAGGCCCGCACTGTCGTCCGGCAGGATACTGGCAGTGCCCACCAGCCACGCGCGCAGCTCCCGGTCATCCGGCTCCTGTGTCAGCCACGCCTCGACCCGCTCCAGGTACTCCGCATGGGCGCCGGCCGCCGCATCGATCGCCAACAGGAAAAACCGTGCCTGGCGACGCGCCCGCTGCTGGTGCGGATCGACCGCCGGTTCCGGGATTGCCTTCAACCACGAATCGGCCAACGCGCGCGCCAGTTCGAAACGCTCCGCTCGACGGCAGACGGCGATGAGCTCGCCCCGATACGTCAGGACAGTATCGTCCAGCCGCCCTTCCTGCTTGTGGGCGACCCGATCCAGCACGCGCTGCCAGGTCGCAAGGGCAGCGTCCTCATCGAGAACGAAACTCTGGAACTGGGCGAGCTGCGTCAGGTAGTTGAGCCGATTGGGATACCAGTCCACCAGCTGCTCGATATGCACGATGGCTCGATCGAAATCGAGCAGTCGCATCGACACCATCGCCCGCCCTTCGTGCGCACGACTCGAAAGGGGGTCCCTTTCCAGCAGAGTATCCGCGTGGCGTTCCGCCTTGTCGAACTCGCGCATCATCATGCGCGTGCTGAACAGCTCTTCGCGCAACAATGCGTCCTCGGGATGCTCGACGAGGAGTTCCTCGAGCCTTTGCGCATAACCGGCCAGGTTCGGAGCCGGAGGACGCAGAAAACGCACGATGGCGACGCACCGCTGCGTCGGCAATGCTTCGGGGGCCATGCCCTGCATCTGCGAGACCTGCTCGACAACCTCGGCCGCCTTGCCCGTCTGGGCGATCTGCGTCCAGAGGTTCCGCACGATTCCCTCGCGGGCGGCCAAGTCCCTTGGATCGATGGCCTTGATCCGCTTATAAGCCTCGACCGCATCGGACGGACGGTTCCTGCGCTCATGAAGGGTGGCCAGCAGAAACAAAGGCTTTTTGTCGGTCGGATCGAGTTCATGGGCCGAACGATAAAGCGCCTCGGCTGCGTCGATCGAATCGAGCCCGTCTTTGCATCGGCCGCGGAGCGTTTCGAGCGTCGCATCGGGACCGGGCACCTGCGCGCGAGCCGTTTCGAGCACTGCGATGGCCTCGTCCCATCGTCGGTGTGCGATATGCCGCTCCGCTACTTCCGCGACAGCCGGCACGAACGCGGGGTCCGCGCGGACGACGCCGTGCAGAAGACGCTCCGCCTCCTCGGGCCGATCGAGCCGCTGGGCCATCCGGGCGAGCAAATAATCCAAAGCCGGACGCGCCAGATCGTCGCGCGCGATGGATGGCAACATACGCGGACTCCGGCCATCCGGGTCAACCAGCCACTCCTGGAGCAGTAAGGCTGCCACGTCTTCGTCCAGCTCGGCCAACTCCTCGCAGACCTGAGCCTCACGGCCCGGATGCGTCGCGAGATGCCGTGCCATCCCCTCCAGCCACTGCGACCAGCGCTGCTCGGCCCGACTCAACGCAATGAGCTTCCAGCGCACAGCACCGAGTTCCGGATGGGCACGCATGAGCGCTTCGAGTTCATCGAGGGCCTCGTTGCGCCGGTCGGCCGCCAGCAACGCGTCCACATAGGCCAATGCGATGTCGGTATTGTCGGGATCTTCGTTCAGCGCATCGGCCAGGACCTCCACAGCCCGTGCGGGTCGGCCCGTGTACCGGTGCAAGGCCACGATCAGATCGAGCGATTCGGGACACCCTTGGCAATCCGTGATGAAGCGGCGGGCTTCCGCGTCGGCCCTGCCCGTCCGACCGGCCCGTACGAGCATCGCGATCCAGTCCGTACGGAGGCTCCAATCGTCCGGCCAGGACTGCACCGCGACCGCAAGCGTGTCAGCCGCCGCGTCGTACCAGCCCAGCATCCCGTACGTGCGCGACAGCGTCCGCATGGCCGGCCCCAGGCGACGGCTCACGACCTGCACGAGCGCGGGCTCTGCCGGGACGCGATCCGCCTCGATCATCGCGACGCAATCCTGAAAGAACAGCTCGAGCTGCTCGGCGCCGGCCGCCAGATACCCTTCGCTTACCAGCAGCAGTCCCAGATCGTGATGCGTGAGAGTCGCATAGTCGTCCGCCTCGCTCTCGCGCGGGCAGGACAAGGCCAGACGCCAGTGACGCAGCGCCGCGCGCACATCGCCTTCCTGGTACGCCAGTCGCCCGAGAAGCCAATGGGACGCGATATCATCCGGTTTCAGGGCAATCGCGCGCTCCGCATGCTGTTGCGCCGGGTGCGGCTGGGCGGTCTGGTGATACGCCAGCGCTTTTATGCGATGGGCCTCGAAGATGTCGGGGTGATAGCGCAAGGCATCGTCGGCTTCGGTAAGGGCCGCGTCGAAACGTCCCTCCGCGTACCGGTTCCGGGCACGTTCCAGCCCGCGCAATGCCTGTCGGGGAAGCTCGATCCGCGGCTCCGCGATCGCCGGAGGCGGGTCGGGCGCGTACGGGATATCCGCCAGCGCCATCTCGGCCCGCTGGGGATCGAAATCGGTCGGCCGAGCCACAGGTCCGAAACGACGGGCGTCCGCGGGATCGACCGCGCGCGGTCCCGGCCCCTCGCAGCCCACAATGAGTAAGGCCGCCCAACCCAGCACCGCGCCGGCCAGTTGCCGACGGATCCAACCCCACATCGTTTTGTTCCTCACGTCACGGCACCACCGCCCTGACAGGTCTGTTCTCGCGCGTCAGTTGTCAGGGAACAACCTTGTTGAGCGGATAGACAATGATCCCCGAGGCGCCGGCGCGTTGGAGCTGCGGAACGAGCTGACGCTCCGTGGCGCTGTCGATGATCACCTCGACGGCGCTGAATTCACGATCCGCCAGCGCCGAAATCGTCGGAGACCTCTGGGA
>PWPN01000268.1 GCA_003557125.1 Phycisphaerae bacterium
CGATCAGGTCAGCCTCATTGGCGACGCGCAGGACGCGGCCGTTGTTGAGACGATACGCCTCGCCGCCGCTGTTCTCGGCATAGGCATACATCTGCTGGCAGGAGACCCCGCCCCCGCATCCGCCGTTCAAGTACTGGCCGACTTCGATCCCGCGATCGGTCGCGATGACCAGGCTGGTCCCGCAGGAGAGTTCCAACCCCTGCGGGCAGGTGAACTCTCCCACGTGCCTCATGCGGCCATAGCGTACCGGCACGCGTCGGGCGGCGGGCTGAGCAGAGGTGGATTCGTTTATTGAACCGTTGGCCTGTTCGGCCATGAAGTCACTCCGTAGGCATATGTCGAGCCGGAACGCCGCGGAGGCGGGTTCCGTGGCAAAGTTTGCACAGGTGTTCAGTATATCCCGCGATGGGGGTTTTTCACAACGCGCGCGCACGTCCGGGCTGCGGGCGCGGTGCGAGTCGTGCCAGCCGGATGAAAAGCGTTTCCAGCGTCAATTCGACATGCGCATTGCGATCGAGCCAGGATTCCGCTTGGGCGAGCTGTCTGATCGCATCGCCGAGCTTCGGCTGTCCCCATCCTGCCAGTGCGTCGATCACGTCGCCCTGGTCGGCGTTGACCCGCTCTGCCTGACAGGCTGAGGCTGTCGCCAGTGCGTCCCGGAAAAAATCCGCCAGGACTGCCAGCAATGTCCGGGCGCCCTCGCGTCGTGCGTCGGTGTCCGAGACGTCCGGGTCGCGCTGGGCGAAGGATTTGGCCAACCGCCCCGCGTCTTCCTGGAACGGTCCCGCCAGTGCGTGGGCCGACCAACCGGCCGGCGGACGAGCGAGGATGGCCAACTGCTTGCCCCATTCGCGCTTCATGGCGAACAGGCTGTCGTCGATGTAACGAAGTGCTCCGCCCAATGAGCCGTCCGCGTGGTGGGCCGCGTAACGGACCTCGTCGGCTGCGGTCTCGGAGCGGAGCCGGCTCGCCTGCTCGGCAACGAACGGCGCCGGCAGCGCGACGAACGGGACGAGCTGGCACCGCGAGCGGGTCGTCGGGAGCATCTGGTCGAGACTGGCGGTGATAAGGATGAGCGTCGTGCCGGGGGGCGGCTCTTCGAGCGATTTGAGCAGTGCGTTCTGGGCGGCGTCGTTGAGACGCTCCGCCTCGCGGATGATGAAGACCTTGGCGCGGCCGCGTGCGGGTCGCGTCCCGATCCGGTCGATCAGGAAGTGGCGGATGACGTCGACGCCCAGGAAGAGCGCTTTCTGTCTGCGGATGAGGGCGTCGGGATGCTGGCGGTTGAGCTGGCGATGGATGACAGCCAAGTCCGGATGCGTGCCGGCAGCGAGCAGTCGGCAGTCCGCGCACTGCCCGCAGGCGGCCGAAGGCCTTACGTCGGTGACGGCGTCTTTCTCCATCGCCGTCGGCCAATCGACCTCGACCGGGGAAGGGCACAACAACAGATGTGCAAGGCGCACAGCCAACATCTCCCGCCCGACACCCTCCGGGCCGGCGAAGAGGTAGGCGTGCGGCATCCGCCGACTCGCCAGCGCGCGTTGAATGATGCGGTGCGCGCGGTCCTGATGGCGGACGTCAAAGATCGACATGCGCGAGCGCCTCCCTGATCCGCTGGTGGACCTCGTCGGGCGAACCCTGCCCGTCGACCACCTCGATGTGCCCGGGATAGTCGGACGGCATGTGCAGGAACAGCTCGCGCACCTTCCTGTGGAAATCGATCGGCCGAGCCTCCATCGCGTCGGGCTCGATGTCGCTGAGCAGAAGCCCCTGGGCGGGGTCGTAATTGCTGGCGCGGCGCCGGCCGGCGTGGTGCGGGCGACGGCCCGTGCGGCGGAAACCCTCCTCGACGGGCACGTCGACGATGAGCGTCAGGTCCGGCCAGGTCGAGCCGACGGCGAAACGCCCGAGCTCGATGATCCGATCGCAGTCGGCACCGGCCGCTCCCTGGTAGGCGCATGTGGACGAGATGAACCGATCTCAGAGGACCGTTTTGCCGGCCGTCAACGCGGGGGCGATGACCTCGGTTACGAGCTGAGCGCGGGAGGCCATGAAGAGCAACGTCTCGCAGCGCGGGTCCATGCCGGTCAGGTCGTGCTGGAGCAGCAGCGCGCGGATGCGGTCGCCCACCTCCGTGCCGCCGGGGTCCTTGCCGAGCACGACCGGCACGCCCTCTGCCTCCAGCGCGTCGGCCAAGAGCTTGAGCTGCGTCCCCTTGCCCGATCCGTCCGGCCCGTCGAGGACGATGAATCTGCCGGTCCATTTATCTTTGAGATTGGCCATGCCGCCGATTTCCTTGCCAGAAGGAAGCTGCCTGCGGATTGCGTCGACGTCGCTTGCGTCCGCGAATCGATGCACACTCACGGCGCCAAGCGTACCCGAGAAGCCGGGGAAGGGCCACATGCAGGCGCGATCACCGAGGCGCGCGTCAGGAGGCGCGAGGCGCTGCCCCATATCACATTACCTGGGCGTCTTACTTTGGCGGAGGCGGTCGAAGACGTCGGCGGCATTGTAGCTGCTGCGGACGAAGGGCCCCGAGGCGACGCCGGCGAAACCCAGATGCTCGGCTCGGCGGGCCATCGCGTCGAACTCGTTCGGCCGATAGAACCGCGCGACGGGCGCGTGCTTCGGCGAAGGCTGGAGGTATTGGCCGATCGTAACGATCTGGCAACCGACCTGCCGCAGGTCGGCCAGCGTGCGGTCGATTTCCTCGTCGGTTTCGCCGAGCCCGACCATGAGCCCGCTTTTGGAGGGAATTTCCGGGTAACGCTCCCGGACGATCCGCAGCACGTCGAGCGATCGGCGGTACTTGGCTTGCGGGCGGACGATCGGGGTGAGACGTTCGACCGTTTCGATGTTGTGGTTGAAGATGTCGGGGGCAGCCTCGCAGATCGTGTCGATCAGCTCGGGCCTTGCGTGCAGGTCGGCTGGCAGGACCTCGATCGTCGCGCCGGGCAGGACGTCGTGGATCGCACGAACGCAGGCGGCGAATTGGCCTGCGCCCTCGTCGGGCAGGTCGTCGCGCGCGACGGCTGTGATGACGACATGGCGCAGGCCGAGCTTTTGCGCAGCCTCGGCCAGGCGGGCCGGCTCGTCGGGCTCGGGCGGTAGCGGACGGGCGGTCGCGACGGCGCAGTAATGGCATCGCCGTGTGCAGCGGTCGCCCAGGATCATGAAGGTGGCGGTCTTGTGGGACCAGCATTCGGTCAGGTTCGGGCAGTGCGCCTCCTGGCAGACGGTGGCGACGCCGCTGTCGGCTACGATCCGGCGGGTGGCCGCCATCGTGCCGCCGACGGGCAAAGGCCTTTTCAGCCACGGCGGCAATCGCCGGGCCGATTTGTCGTGCTCATTGGGAATCTCATTGGGTATTACAGGCAGCTTCATGGTGTCTCCATCGGCAACGGGTCGCGTTTCCCCTTACACGCAGACAACCGGTTCGGCCATCCGTGCCTCATTGTATCCATGGCCCGGCTGTGAACCACAGCCATTTCCGTGTTGTGGGGACGTCCGCCACGGCAAAGTCACGGCGTAGCCGAAGGCGAAGACGGGGGGGCGGACGCTACAGGAGAGTTGCGATCCAACGGGCGAGGACGCTCGTTGGGACTGCACTGGCGGACAAGCCGCCAGTGGCACCCGAATGGGACTCAGCTCACTATGGCGCAGTGTTTTGCGGCAAGGACGTCCGCCACGGGGGGCGGACGCGACAGGAACTGCGATCCAACGGGCGAGGACGCCCGTACCACCCCAGGAAGTCGCTTCGACGGGCGAGACGCCCGTACCACCCTGCCCGTACCACCTCGATTGGGGGGCGGACGCAACAGGAGGCTCGTCCGTCATGGGGCTCGCTATAGCGGGGAACCTCTGGCAGCATGCGTGCCCCTCTTGCCGAAGACAGATTACTGGCATATACTCAAGGACGTCGAATACTAAAGTGCAGCTGGATGCTCGCTATGAACTGGGTTGAAAAATGGTTGGATGCGACGGCCTGCCCATCCCTGGATCCGAAGCGGGATAAGCAGGTCGAGTCTCTTGCGCATGAGATCGGCCGATCGATGCGTCACGATGGCCGATTTTTTCATATCGACCAGGCGGCGGCGGCTTTGGGAATTCTGGACGAGGATCTGCCGCTCGTCCGCGATCGGCTCTATGAGCTGAGCCTCAAGTACGTGCTCCACCGGTTCACGGTCACGGACAAGGACCGCGCGGGCCTGGGGTGGGTCGCCCGCAAGCTCCAGCTTACGCCCGAGCAGGCCCGGCAGGTCGAGCTTCGTGTGGGCCGTAAGGTCTTCGAGGAGTTTCTTGCATTCGCGATAGCCGGAGGCTTCCTGGATGAAGAGGAACTCGGCCAACTCCGCTCGATCGCCGAGTGCCTGGCTGTCACGACGCGACAGCTTGTGATGGGCTATCTCGTCGAGTCCGGCGATGAGTTTCTGCACCGGATCATGGAAGGGATGGCCGAGGAAGGGCAGATCTCCGACACAGCCTGGGAAAAGCTGATGGCCAGCGTCGAAGTGCTCGGCGTGTCCCCGGCTGAGTTCATCGCGGCGCTTCGCGGTCATGCGACCGCCTTTGCCCGCAAGATCGTCGATCGGGCCCGTGCCAACGGCGGCCTGACCCGCAACCAGATCCCGCCGATGCAGAGCCTCGTGGGCAAGCTGATGCCCGCGGGGCCGCGCGCGTCGGTCACTGTCCCGCCCGCGGCTGCCGCTAAGGGTTCCCGTCCGCCAGCCACCGCGTGAGGAAGGCCAGGGCGGGGTCGACGACAACCTCGTGGCCACCCTCGTGCAGGTGCATCTCGATCCGCTCGGCGATTCCCGGAACGATCCGGGGCCGCGGAGTTATTGATCGGGCTCATGAGCCGCACAGTAAGGTTGCGATCTCCATGAAGCACTGGCGGACAAGTCGCCAGTGACACCCAGTGTTTGCCCCCGACCGACACTCGTAAAAAAAACAAGCACATTACGCGGCGCTCACACTGATCGGAATACCGCGCGGGCTAACGAAAAGCCCGCGGCTCTTTGGAATGCACTGCTCACCGAGGAGCGGCACCACGGTGGTTGACGTAGGCGCCAATGCCCGACGCTTATCGGCCATAAGCACTTCGATTCGGACCTACGGAATTGATCTGACGTTAAAAAGATCCTTATGACGTCTATGCAGCCCACTTTTCTCGCGAGCGGTCCACGAATCCTGCCGATGCACAGGTGCCGAGCCGGCAGTGCCTCCGGGTGCGAGGGCAGCGGATGTCGGAAGCACACATGAAGTGAGGTTGTGCGAGTATGGAAAAGCTGCGCGATTCGCTTGGAAAACTGGGTTGGCCGATCGAGACGATGACGGATCGGGATATCCAGAAAGAGCTTTATCGGCGGTGGTTCGCATGCCAACCTCCCGACGAGATGCATGCCGAGGGCCCGGTCAATGTGGCTTCGGCGCGCGGCATCTTCGTGGCAATGGCATCAGAGGGCAATCTCGACGCGCTCTGCTGGTCGTCCACGGCCACGGACGAGGAACTCCCGATTCTCGAACCGCAAGAACAGGAAGTCTTTGCACGCACGTCGCAGCCGATCCGTCGCCCGCCGTGCGAGCGAAGGCGCTCGCCAAGAAAGCCCGCGCGCGAGCTGGTCTGCTGGTCGCACGAGGATGCACCCTGGCTCGAATCGACCGGCTGGCTGGTCGACCGCTCGGACCACGGGTTGGCCTTCATTTCCGAGAGCCGTCACGCGCCGCAGGTCGGCGCCCGGATCCATCCCACGGTCCATACCCGCAAGCAAGGTCTCGTCCAGGTGGGCAGCGCGACCGTCGTTCGAGCCGACCCGCTCAATCCCGAGCTGACGCTCGTCTGCGCGCAGCTCGAAGAGCCGGCAAGCCGGCCCGATCTCGTCTGATCGCATCGCGTATTGACCATGCTAATCGGGTAGCCAGGGCGGGTTGCCCCGCCCAAGCTCCCACACCACCGTACGTACGGTTCCGTATACGGCGGTTCACGAGGAACCAGCAAGACGGCGATACTCATCCAACAGGCTGAGCAGA
>PWPN01000060.1 GCA_003557125.1 Phycisphaerae bacterium
CTCGCCGCGTACAGCCACAAGGTCGCCGCGAACCGACGTGACGGAGGTCAGCGGGATCGCTCGGCCCGGCAACCAGAACCGCATCGCCAGCAGGCCGACGACCCGCGGGCTCAACGCCAGCGCGAAAAGCCCGATCCCCGCACCGACAGCCAGCACCGTCAGCCATCGCTTCACGTCGGTGGCCGGGACGACCTGCGCATTGACGATTCTTTCCCGGCGGGCCGCAGCCTCGCGGATGACCCGCTCAACGAGCGACGCTGCCCCTCGGACAGACGGCGGATCCCTGCTTTCCGCCAGCTCGATCACGGTCGACCAGCGCTCCTCCAGGTCGGGCACACAACGGTCCACATCGCGGGCGACCGCCGCCAGCGGATAGGGCCGTAACAGCGGATAGAGACCGTAACGCACAAAAAAGGCTGCAGCCGCAAGCCAGACAGCCCCCGTCAGCGCAACGCGAACGGCTGTCCCCGTCAGGACGACCGCCCCGTCGATGAGCATGCAAAGCAACATCCCGCCGAGAAGCACCCCAGCCGCACGCACCGCGCCGCGGGCCAGTGCAACGCACCGCGCTCGCCGGCGAAGCTCCATGAGCCGTGACGGGATCGCCTCGGGCAGTTCGATGGAATGGGTCATATCAGCCATCGCAAATTCCTCGGGCGATCGGCGGTGCGGCCGCTTCGACTCAGGCCAGGCCCGCCAGTTTCCGCGTGATCCATTCGACGCTCAAACAACCGATGATCAGCCACAGCATCCAGCCGCGGTTCCACGCGGGCTGCGTCGCGTACGTCACCGCGACGTCCGCGTCCAGTTCGAGATGCGCGATAAGACCCTCCAGGGCCGTGGGCGGCACGACGAGTCCGCCGGTCGCGTCGGCCAGGCGCGTCAGCAATGCGAGGTCGCACTGCGTACGACGGAGTTCCTTATGGAGTGCCGGCTCGATCTGGACGCGCGCCTGAGCGGGGGTGTCGACCCCCTCGCCCGCAAGCAGCGCCGCGACCTGCGGGCCCTGGGCTGTCAACGCGACCGTCCCCACCGGCAGCGCGTCGAACACGCCGACGTAGCGCCCGCCCTCGGTACCGTCCTCGTGCAGGACGACGCGCCCGACAGATCGACCGTCCTGGGTCGCTTCGACCGAGACCTCGGCCGACCGCACGGGTTGGCGGTCGAGATCGGCCAACTGAACGGATACCCGCACCGGTTCGTCGTGCGCGTACTGGTTTTTATCCGTACGAACCTGCACCGTCTCCGCGCCCCCGGCCAACCGCCGTGCGACCGCCCAGCGCAACAACTGTCCCCAGAACCGATGATGGTACTGATCGCCGAACCGCTGACGGAGCTGGTACGTGACCGGGGCCGCAAGGTAAACGACGCGACCGCGCCCGTAATGGTGCCAGCTCAGCAGCGCCGGTGCGTCCGCGCCGGGGGCAACGGCCGAGGCTGCCCCGCATGCGATCAGCACGTGTGCAGCCGGGCGCGGACACGCCCACGGCGACAGTTCATGGACGGTGATCTGCTCGCGCCAGAGACGCCGATTGGCATCTTCGTCCGCCTCGAGCTGCGTGACGGGCGTTTCAAGGCCGACACGAGTCAGGAAGAGCTGGTACTCGTCCGAAAAGGCCGGAGCAGTGCACCGCTGGACGGGCAGCAGCCGTTCGAAGGGTTGTCCCTGGTAGGCGGTCGGCATGGATGCGCTCCCGGCGATCACCACGAGCGTCCCGCCCTGCCGGACATAGGCAGCCAGCGCCTCCTGGCGGTCCGCGTTCAACTCGTGCGGGTCGACGTCGCCCAGGATGACCACGCGGAACGCCTCCCACTGGCTGACCGTTTCCGGCAAGCCCGAGGCTATCCATCCGACCGGCGCGCGGGGCTCGTCGAGAAGCGCGACTTCGGCCTCGACGCGCGGATCGCGCTTGAAAAGGTTGCTCAGGAAACGGAACTCCCAGCGCGGCAGACGGTCGACCAGAAGCACATGGAGTTGGCGCTCCATGACTTCGACGTCGAGCCGTGCCTCGTTGTTGTCCTGCACGCGCTCATCGGGAAGCGGCTGGGCCGCGACGGTATAACGGCGATGGCCCGGACTGTCGGCTGTGTGTTCGAACCGCAGCCGGGCCACGAACATCTCCGCGTCCGGCACGATCGTACGGCTCTCGATCAAAACGTCATCGCAGTGCAGGTCGACCGTGAGCGCTCGGCCGACCAGGTCGTAGGCGTCGAGCATCGCTTCCACGATCACGACATCGTTTTCGAAAACCGTCGCCGGTGCCCGGGCATGGTGCACGACGACATCGCGATCGGGCTCGGTCCGCCCGATGGGCACGATGAACAAAGGCCCCAGCTGAAGATCGGCCGCCGTCGTGACCGGGTCCGGCCCGCTGTTGTGCGCACCGTCCGTCAACAACACCGTCGCACCGATAGGCTTTGCCGATGCATCGGCTGCCAGTTGACGAAAAGGCGCTGCCAGGTCGGTCACCAAACGGGCCGGGTCGTCGTGCTCGAAATCGGCTCCCGCGTTTTCCGGACCCAGGGGCGCCGACGGCTCATCGGCGGCTGGCCAGGCACCTCCCGCAAAATGCCAGGCGCTCCCCGCAAACTGATAGTGATGAAGGTCCGCACGTCGTTCAAGGCCCGCCAGCCAACCGCCCGCCCTGTCGTTCGTCCATGCTTCGAGCAGTTCGAAGCGCCGCTGTTCGGCAGCTGTCCGCCACGAATCCATGACCGTCGGCGAAAGGTGATGCGCGGCATGTGCCGTCCAGGCCTCCGCGACATGCGCGAGCCGCTCGCTCACGTCCGCCGTCGCTTGCCGGGCCTCGTTCAGGCGTTCCCGTCGGGGCGCGTCCGCATCGTTGTGTGCATGTGGTGCCTCGCGTTGCAGCGTGCGGATCCGCTCAGCCACCTCATCGCGCAGCACCCTGCGGATCGTCGCAGCCTGTTGACGCAATGCAGCCTCATCACCCGACCCCGATCGGTCAAGAAACCGGTCGAGCTGCTCGGCTGACGCGACGATCAGCGCTGCGGCGCGTTCGAGCTCATCAGCTCCATCCGAGAGCTGTTCCGTATCGGGCCGGACGCCTGCGACACGCGCGAGCGTCCGCTCGGCCAGCGCCGCGCAAGCCGTCGCTCCATCGAGGGCCGACAACTGTACCCGTATCGCTGGATCGATCGACGCGACAGCCCAGCGCATTTCGCGCGCGTCGGGGAAATCTTCCGATACGGGATCGCGCACGGACATGCTCGCGCTCACGTCCGTCATCACAGCCACCGCGGCGCGATGCGCGGTGCGCGTTTCCGTGCGGATCGACAGCCCGACCAGCATCCACAGAACCGCAGCGACGACGATCAAACGCGGCAGCGCGATGAGCGCGACGATTCCCGCACGGCTCAGCCTTGCCTCGGCGACCGCGAGCAAAACGATGCCGATCGCTGCCAGAACGCCCACGCCCCACAGCAGGCCGGGCGAAAACGCAGCCGCATAGGTCCATTCGGTAAGTAGTGTCTCATCCGCAGACATCAGTAAGTAACGTCATCGTCCCTCGACGGGCACCTGCTCGGACGGCACATAATGCACAGCCGAGCGGGGGCGCGAAACAGTCCTCGAAAGATCCGATTCCCCTTGCACGAACGGAGCGGAAGCCTGGCGGCGACGTCGCGTCAGATGCCCGGCCAATATCAGCTCGATCGCCCAGAGCGCCAGCAACCCCAGGAGCAGATGCGTCCAGATCGGCGCGGTGCGAGGCCCATCGTCGATCCGCCACGCACGGGACAGCGGCCCGGTCACGAACCGCCAGCCGCCGACCTCGGCCAGCGCGTCGCGCTGGTCATCGGACAGCGGCGTCAGGTCCGACTCGGCCGGGTCGCGCCGAACCTCGAACGGAAATTCCTCGCGCTGCCCGTCCGGCGAAGGAACCGCCAGCCGGTAAGGCCCCGGCTCGTATGTCCGCGCGAACCGGTAGAGCCGCCGACCCTCCTCGCGACGCCCTTCGACCCGCAGAAGGCGCCCCCCCGGTGATGTCACCAAAGCGACATCCATCTCGGCGGGCAGTGCAGTCTCAACCTCGCGCGAGACGACAAGCCCTTGGCCGGGATCCAGGTTCCAGCGTGGAAAAGACGGCTCGACGAGGTACCACAGCCATTCCTGAACCATCACCACGTACGCCTGGCAGAGCGGCAGATTGCTCCAGGACGCATTCATCGGAACCGCCTGGACAAGCACGCGCCCGCGGCCGAGCGCTTTTTCCACCACCAGCGGAGACCCCGCGTCGGTCGCCAGCAGGATCGCCATCGATGCGTCGCCGACCGACCGCTCCATGGGGAAACGGCGATAGACACAGCCGCGGTCGATGTCGAGACGGTCCGTGTCAGCGAGCAATACCGTCGCGGGATGATCGCCCGAGGGCGGGCGGATGCGCTCGAACCGTTCCCGATCGTGCGCGTTCCCGACCGGCTCGCCCAGCAAGACCGGCGACAATCCGCCGCGACCGGTCGCCAGGGCTGCGTTGAAGGCGTCCGGAGCCGTTCGCGGACCGGCCACGATCCAGAGCCCGCCGCCCCCCTGCACGAAGTCGGCCAGGCGTTGCAGGTCGGCCGGCGCGAACCGGACATCCTCCAGGCAGATCACCGCAGGGTACTCGGCCAGCTGCGTTGCATTCAGTTCCGAAGGCCTGATCACCGCAGGCAGAAACGCTCCGAAACGACGGGCGGGCGATTCGTCCGGGCCTCCACCGAGGGCAGCCAGGAGATAGTCACCCTGCGCGTCGAAGGGGTCCGAACGCGTCGAACCGTCCACCACGAGAACGGGAATAGCCTCGACGACCTCGATGACGACGCGGGCCGTATTGTCCGGATCGAGCGCGTCGGCTGCCTCGATACGGGCTGTGACCGTCACAACGCCCGCTTCGTTGAAGGCGTGGGCCGTGGTTACCGTGACCGATCGCCCCGGTTCGATCGGCTCGATGGGCGACACCGCCGAAAGTCGATCGCCCTCGAGCCAGTGCAGCGAGGTCAAGGGGGACTCTTGTGTACCCGTGTTCCGGACAACTGCCGTCAACAGCATCGGCTCGCCCCGCCCCGTGATGGGCCATCGCGATGTCACCGAATCGACGGAAAGATTGACCTTCGGGGCAGCCGCTGCCCCTCCCGGCGCGTCCCGGGCCGTGACGTCGAGGACCGCCAGCGTCGTCGCGGGCTCGGCTGCTTCCACCTGCCGTTTGAGCTGCGACCAGGATCGCACCGCGTCGGGCCGCCATCCGTGCGATCGACCGTCCGTGACCGCGACGATCACCCGCTCGTGAACGTCCGGGTCCGTGTCCGAGCCGGCAAGCGCCGCGCCCGTACACGCCAGCCAGTCGGCAGAGCCCAGCGTCGTCACCATGTCACCCAATGCGTCGGCCAACGCTGCCGTCGAGTCGCTGCCGATCGTGATCGGCTCGTCCGTCAGCCAGCGCGACGGCGAGGCGGCTGTCATCACCCGCACGCGATCTCCGGCACGCAGTCCGCCGATGAGACGGCCCGTCTCGCGACGGATCGCATCGTGAACCGTCCCGCCCCCGTCGGGCAGGGTTCGCGCGGTCGACATCGAATCGTCCACGAGCACGACGAGCTCGCGCGTTTCGCTGCCGCCGAACCACGCGGATCGGACGGTCGGGCGCGCCAGGGCGAGGATGAGCACCACCACCGCCAACGCGCGGAGCAGCATGAGCGACCGGTCGTCGAGTTTCCAGAGACGGCGTTTGCGTGCGGCTGCGTCGCGGAGAAACAGCATCGCGCCCCATGGCAGAACGCGGCGCCGACGGCGAGCCAGCAGGTGGATCGCCACCGGGACCGCAGCCAGCGGCAGCCCCCACAAAAAGACGGCACTCAGGAAACTGAACACAACCGCGCTCTCCCGATCACCCGCCGATCATAGCAATGCGTGTTTTCGCTCACGCCCGCATGGAAACCCGCGCCTCACGTCGGGCAAGGCACTGCGCCAGCGTTTCGCCCAAAGACTGATCCGTCGTCAGGGGCATGTAGGCGCATTTGGCCTCGGTGCA
>PWPN01000088.1 GCA_003557125.1 Phycisphaerae bacterium
AGCCGGGCCGAAAAGTTCGCCGTCTGCATGGGTTCGACGATAGCCAGGTAGCCGCGTGTGACATGAAGCGACCCGAGTCGAGCGGTCGACACGCGCACCGGCGTGGGTGCGAGGCCGTAACGCGGTGCGTCGGCAAGCTCTGACTGCTTGTTCTGAACGAGGCGCACCGCACCGACCGTCAAAGCTGCCAGACAGAGTGCTGCAATGCTGACCTTCGCTGCTTTCGTGAGGCTGCGTCGCATCATCGTACCTCCTGTGACCTCATGATGCGTTCGCCTTGTCGGGGCGGATCGCCCTCAGGAACAGGGGCCAGGAACGGCTCACGTGAGCTTCGACGTCGAATCGACCTTTACTCATCTGCTCCAGAATCGCCGGCGACTGGATAAGGCCCAGAAACAGAACGCTCACGGTGTCAGCATCGATTGTCGGGTCGGCCAGACCGGCCTTCTGAGCATTGCTTACAAGATCCGCCACGCGGGCCAAGTAGGCCCGAATGCCCGCGTACACACGCCGCCGCCGGTCGGGGCGATGCAGGTAGAAGTCCTGGGAAAGCAGGATCTGCGGAATGCCGCTATGTTGGCGGATCATGCGTGCGTGACGGATGAGCAGCCTTTCCAGATGCTCAACAGGCGAGCCTGGCTCGGCGCAGACCGCATCGACATTTTCCAGCAGACGGCCCAGAATCATCTCCATGGCCGCATCAAGCACCTCGTCCTTACTGGTAAAGTGCCGGTAAAGGGCCGAGGGTACCACACCCACCCGCCGCGCGACGGCCGCCACACTGACTTTCGCCACCCCCTTGGCGGCGATCAGCGCCAGTGTCGCCTCGGCGATCTGTTCCTGCCGAACCTCTGTACCGAGTTTCTGGGTCGCCATGGTTCAAAGCCTCCATGTGAATGATCATTCACATTCTAGTCGCTGATATGCGGGGCGTCAAACCCGGCGTCGAATAAGGACTGAAGCGCATCCACTGTTCCACCGTCGTAGATGTTGTTTGTCCTGCTTTATGGGCCTACACTTTACGTGCAATCCCTCTGAAATTCTGGAGGAAGAAGCACGTGTCACCTGCCATAATCTTCGATCTTCGCAGGGATTACCGTTCACGGATTACGAGAGCTGGCTTATTTTTCTCTCTCATCGCCATCTTGCCTGCCGGGTGTATGGTCGGGCCGGATCATGTCACACCGAATGTTCAGGCTCCTGACAACTGGAGCAGTCCGCACGAAGCACCCGAACCGACCGTTACGACCCAGCCGGCCGAAGCTGAAATCTCGCTGAGTGCGTGGTGGGGGAACCTGGACGATCCCGTGTTGTCCTCGCTGATCGAACGAGCGCTCGACGAGAACCTCGATCTGCAACTGGCCGATGCTCGGATTCGACGGGCGATCGCCCTGCGTGGAGCGAGCTTTGCCGAGCTGTTCCCAGCCATCGGACTCGATTCCAGCTACCTGCACCAACGAACGGCTCGCAACCGCGTAGCCCGACGCGACTCGAGCGGCCCGTCAGCTACCCTTTCAAAGTCGGCGTCCAATATCACCGGTCTCGGGCCGCCGGCTGCGAACCTCAGATTCGGGGAGACGTCCGCCACGATCTCCCCACCCAGGCCGGGCGATCCTGCCCCGAACATCAACGTCACACGGTCGCGGACATTCGGGGGCCCGGGTGACGGGTTCCGGCGGGACAGTAATCTCTACGAAACCATGCTCGGGGCGACCTGGGAGATCGATGTCTGGGGCAATATCCGTCGAAGCATCGAGGCTGCCGACGCGGACGTCCTGAGCAGCATCGAAGACCGTCACAGCGTGCTCGTCGGCCTCGTCGCTGAGGTCGCACGCAATTACATCGTCTTGCGCGGTACCCAGCGGCAACTCGAGATCACGCGGGAGAACATCGACATCCAGCGCACTACCGTCCAGACCAGCCAGACCCGTTTCGCGGCAAACCTGGCCACCGGTACCGATGTCCTCCAGGCGATCACACAGCTCAAACGGACGGAATCGGAAGTGCCGCCCTTAGAGGCACTGATTCAGGATGCGGCCTTTCGACTCAGCGTGCTCCTGGGACAGCATCCGTCCGCGCTGCTGGAGGAACTCATCGAGCAGCGACCGATGCCGTCAACGCCGGACATGTTGGCCATCGGATTGCCGAGCGATCTGCTGCGCAGACGGCCCGACATCCGTGCCGCGGAGCAGCGCCTGGCTGCTGAGACCGCTTTGATCGGTGTCGAAATTGCCGAGCTTTTCCCGCGGTTTTCGCTGACGGCCTCGTTCGGGCTTCAGACAGCCGACGCGGACCGCTATCTTCATCGCGACAGTCTGGCGTGGGGATTCGGACCGGCCGTACGGTGGCGTCTCCTGGAATTCGGGCGCATCGTATCGAGCATCCGGGCCCAGGAGGAATCCCAACAAGAGGCCCTGATCATCTACCATCAGACCGTTCTCAATGCGCTTCAGGAAGTGGAATCCTATCTGGCCACCTACCTCGCGGAGCGCCGGCGCGTCAGCGCACTCGAGGAGGTGAATGAGGCGAATCGTCGGGCGTTTGACCTGGCCAAGGAAGAATACGCAGTCGGCATGCTGGGCTTCCTGTCGGTGCTCGACACGCAACGTTCCCTGTTCGCCAATCAGACGGAGTTGATCCAGAGCCGCCAGCAGTCCCTCATCAACCTCGTCAATCTGTACGAAGCATTGGGCGGGGGCTGGTATGCCGATCTCGACGCGAGGGACATGCCGCGCGATGAACCTTACGCGGGTGAAAGGATGGAACAGGAGGCTCCGCCCGGTTGAGAGGGCACGGGCCTTCGCCTGAAAACGGATGTCACGGCCGCCGCCGATGGGTGGAAGCGCCCCAATTCCGCTCCTATCATACAATCATGAGGCTGTTCGCGCGGATTCTATTCAAAGTGGTACTCCCATTTGCGGTGATCGGAGGTGCTGGGTGGGCGGTCTACATGCTCTACCTGACCAGCCCGTCGCCCGCCCGGCGAGACGTGGAATCGCTGGCTCCCGTGGTGAGCGTCGCGGATCTCCGGCCCGGCAGTGTGGAGATCGAGATTGAAGCGTTCGGAACGGTCGTCCCGGCGCAACAGGTCGAGCTCCGCGCCCAAGTCGTCGGGCGTATCGTGGAGCGCCATCCGGAGCTGGTTCCCGGAGGGGTTCTTCGGCAAGACAGCGAGGTGCTTCGGATCGATCCGACGGACTATGTGTTGCGGGTCAGGCAGGAGGAAGTGGCGATCGAATCCGCCAGGGCACAGTTCGAGCTCGAACGCGGGCAACAGGTAGTCGCCGCTCGGGAGTGGAACCTGCTCAAGGACGATATTGAGAACGCCCAGGAGATGGCCGACTTTGCTCTCCGCAGGCCTCAGCAGCGCATGGCCCAGGCCCAGTTGGAGGCTGCCAAGAACCGCCTCAATCTGGCGCAACTCGACCTTGACCGGACCACCTTGTCCGCGCCTCTCAACGCACTGGTCCTCGATGAGTTCGTGGACGTCGGTCAACTGGTGACCTCCCAGATGCGGGTTGCCAACCTGGTCGGTACCGACCGGTTCTGGGTGCGGGTTTCCGTGCCGTTGAATCGCCTCGGACGGATCCGATTCGCCAACTCGGCAGGCGACGGAGGATCACGGGCGCGCGTCTACGTGGACACCGGGGGCATTCTGAGCCGGCCCCGGGAAGCACATGTCGTGCGGTTGCTCGGGAGTCTGTCGGAACGGGGGCGCATGGCGCGCCTGCTGTTGGCCATTGATGACCCGTTGAACCTCGGGCCCGACGCCGATCCCGATGCGGAGCCGATCCTCCTGGAGAGCTATGTGCGCGTGGTCATCGACGCCGGTGTTCTCGACGGCGTGTGCGAGATCCCCCGGGCCGCGCTGCGCGAGAACGATCGTGTCTGGGTACGCGATGCCGACGGTCTGCTACAGATCCGCGACGTCGACATCCTTTGGCGGCGACGGGACACCGTCCTGATCAAGAACAATTTCTCACCCAACGAAAAGCTCATCACCAGCAGGCTCGCGATGGTTCTTCCCGGAATGCCCGTTCGAACCGCGGCGCTGCCGGGAGCGGACATCGAAGCGCATGCCGAGAAGGCGGTTGAGGACGAGACGGCGACGGATCCCACCGAATCGCCGGGTGTATTGTGAGATCAACGGGGCGACGATGGTGGATTACGATACAGGGGACGATGCGAAGCGCCTTGCCGGGCAGCGCGACGGGGTGCTGGGCTGGATGGCTCGCAACCACGTCGCAGCGAACATTCTGATGGCCGTCCTGCTCGGCGGGGGCATCTTTGCATCTTTTTTCATCCGCCAGGAAGTATTCCCGGTCTACGATCTCGATATCGTCAGTTTCCGGATGCCCTATCCGGGGGCCAGTCCAGAGGAAGTCGAACAGGGCATTATCCTCGCCGTGGAAGAGCACGTCCGCGGGCTCGACGTGGTCAAGCGCATGACAGCCACCGCGGAGGAGGGCGTCGCCTCTGTCTCCATCGAGCTCGTCGACGGGGCGGATCCCAACCGTGCCCTTCAGGACATCCGTAATGCCATCGACAGGATCCCCTTCTTCCCCGAGGAGGCGGAGAATTATCTTCTCGAGCTGGCGATCCGGATGCGCTACGTTATCCGGCTCGTCGTAGCCGGCGACGTCGACGAGTTTACGCTTTACGAGTTTGTCCAGAGCGTACGTGAAGACCTGCTGGCCATGCCGGAGATCTCGCGGGTCGATTTCCGAGGCCGACGCGCTCCGGAGATCAGCATCGAGGTGCCCCAGGCGACGCTTCGCGCGATGGGCCTCACGCTCCGCGACATCGCGTCCGTTATCCGGCAGTCGGCGCTGGACGTACCGGCCGGCGGGATACGAACCGAAGCCGGGGAGGTTTTGCTTCGGACCACCGAGCGACGTTTTTATGCCAGCGGCTTCAACGACATTCCCATCGTCAGCATGAACGACGGCACGAAGGTTCCCCTTGAAGCGATCGCGACCATCCGCGAAGGATTCGAGGAGGAAACCGAAAGCGAGCTTTACTTCAACGGGAAGCGCGCGCTCGGCCTGGCTGTCTTCCAGGTCGGGGATGAGCGCCCGCTGGATATCGTGCGAGCCGTCCGGGCCTACATTGATGAGCGCCAAGAAAGTCTCCCCGCAGGCATATCCATCACCGCGATACGCGATCACTCCGTCTCCTATCGAGATCGCATGACGCTCCTGCTGCGCAACGGAGCCATGGGGCTCGTGCTGGTACTTATCCTGCTCGGGCTGTTTCTCAATCCACGGCTCGCCTTCTGGGTCGCGCTGGGCATACCGATCTCCATCATCGGCTCCCTCCTGCTGCTCCCCCTGGCCAACGCAAGTATCAACATGGTTTCGTTGTTCGCTTTTATTGTGACGCTCGGCATTGTCGTGGACGATGCGGTGATCGTGGGCGAAAACATCTTCCACAAGATCGAACAGGGGATGCCGCGCCTCGATGCCGCGATTGCCGGCACGAAAGAAATGACCGTGTCCGTCCTGTTCGCCGTCATCACGAACATCGTCGCCTTCGTCCCGCTGCTGTTCGTGCCTGGGATGACGGGTCAGTTCTTCGGCGCACTGCCGGCCGTCATTATCGCGGTATTCGTGATCTCGCTGGTCGAGTGCCTTTTCATCCTGCCGGCCCACCTCGGCCATGGTCGACGCCTTGCGGAGGACCGAGCTCACCGCGGGCCGCTCTGGCTGCTCCAGTTCACGCAGCGAGCATTCTCCTCGGGGTTCGACTGGGTGGCCCGCCGTCTCTATCAGCCGCTGCTCCGGCTGTCGCTTCATCACCGCTACCTGACCCTCTCGGTCTTCACTGCGGGCCTGGCCGTCATCTGGGCGTGGTACGACAGCGGGCGGCTGGATTTCAACTTTATGCCTCAGATCACCGAGGATCGCGTCGACTGCAACGTCCTGCTGCCGTACGGGGCGTCCTTTGATGAAACGATACGTATTTCCGCCTCCATCGAACAGGCGGGCATGAGGGCCGTCGAGCGCGTCGGAGGCCCCGGGCTCATGGTCGGCGTCGAGCGCTGGGTTGGCCGACACGGCCCCAATTCATCCGATGTCAACATCACGCTGATCCCCCAGTCGGAACGCGACATCACACCCGCGGAGTTTACCCACATCTGGCGCGAGGAGGTCGGTGACTTACCGGGAATCGAATCCCTTTTCTTCGAGTTCGTAGTCGGCCCCGGCACGCAGCGTCTGACAATCGAGCTGTCGCACCCTGATCCGGACATTCTCGAGAGGGCCGCGACCGACTTGGCCGCTCAGCTCGCCTTGTACGAAGGAGTCACCGAGATTGACGACGGCTTCACCGCGGGCAAGCCGCAGATCGATTTCACCATTCGGCCGGAAGGGCGTAGTGTCGGCCTGACACCGGATTTCATCGGACGCCAGATCCGCGATGCTTTCTTTGGCGCCGAAGCCCTGCGTCAGCAGCGTGGCCGCGACGAGGTGCGGGTTATGGTGCGGCTCCCGCGCAATGAACGACAATCGCTCCTCTACCTCGAAGAATTTATCGTTCAATCCCCGGACGGCACCGAACTGCCCCTTGCCCAGGCCGTCGACCTTCGTTCCGGACGCGCCTACACAGAGATCAACCGGGTCGATGCGAGGCGCGTCCTCAATGTCTCCGGTGACGTGATCCCGGAACTGGCGAACGCTGACAGGATACGGATCGATCTGACGGAGAACTTCCTGCCCGAACTTACAGCCCAGTATGCCGGTCTGAGTCACTCATTCGAGGGAAGACATCGTGAACAAGTCGATGCCTTGGGCAGCCTTTTCAATGGCCTCCTTGTTGCCATGCTTGTGATCTACTGCCTGCTGGCCGCCCTGTTCAGGAGTTATGCACAGGGGCTCCTGGTCATGACGAGCGTGCCCTTCGGTATCGGGGGCGGGCTGGTCGGTCATGTGGTCATGGGCTATGACCTCAGCGTGTTAAGCATCTTCGGCCTGATCGCCGTCAGCGGCGTGGTCGTGAATGGCGCGCTCGTCCTGACGCTGACCTTGAATAAAGCCGCTTCACTTGGCACGCCATTCCCCGAAGCCGTCGAGCAGGCTGCGTTCCGACGCTTCCGACCCATCCTTCTGACCTCCCTGACCACGTTCATCGGGCTGGTGCCCATCATTTTCGAGACCTCCGTGCAAGCGCGTTTTCTGGTCCCGATGGCCATCTCCCTGGGGTACGGGATCCTCTTCTCCACAGCCGTCATCCTTATTTTCGTGCCGGCATTGCACCGAGTGGTGGATGATCTGCGTCGGCTGATCCAGCCCGACCCGGTGACTCCGCCCAAGGCCAAGGCACCCGCTCCATTACCTTCTGCGGCATCGAAGCCGTCACGTGTGCACTCTGAGGTCGGCGTGGGATAAGCGCCGGGCGGATTCGACCAAGGCCATACCGGATCGACGGTACGTGTGATCGGCTGTGCGATCGTGCTCCACGCTCACCCGGAGCCGGTTTCGATTCCAGGAGCCCTTGCTCCAGTTCCCCGCCTTCCTCGAAACGCACTCTCTGTTTTCATGGCCGCAGGTTATCTCCAGCAGTCCGTCGCGTTAACCGCGTGTCGCCAAAGCCTTTCCGCGTCATCCGCACAGGCGTTCCAGCCTGCGACCTTGGACTTACGCCACCCCGAACCGCCCCGTTCCGGCCCTGTTTCTCTCTCTTTCGACCGAAACTCTCTGATCTGTTTGGTCGACCCTCAATCCGTCCAAGGCTGCGTAACTCGTTGCGGCGTCGCTGCTTGCCGGACGGCCCCGCCCTGGCCGCGAATGAGTTCGAAACCACATACTTGCTCGTGCAAGTGGACCAGCGAAACACTTGCCCAAAGGGTGACCACACCACGCTTCATCTGAGTCAATGCTTCAATGGGGCCGTGCTCGGATGAGCACGGAAATTGCGGCGGTGAAGCTCGTGCGGCAATTCATCGGCATCGCTTCAGTCTTTCACATGCAATTCTGTATCACAGACTCTGCCTTGTAGTAAATTTACTTTCCCATGCTTCCGTAAGCAAGAAACGTACTCGACGGACTTGCTATGAATCAGGGATCAGACGAAGACCATTATGCCAGCAACGGCCGCGATTCGATAGGTGATCGGATGGCACGACTCGAAGAAAGGGACTGCACCTATTTCACCACGGTGCGCGGCATGTGCCGCCAGTGTCGTAGCGTGGTGCCCGCCCGGGTGTTCTTCCGGGACGGACAGGTGTGGCAGCAGAGCCTGTGCCCAGGATGCGAAAACGAGCCGGTCCTGATCGCGGCCGACAAGGACTGGTACCTTGAGAACGTCCTGCGCCTCCTGTCCGACCATGCGCCCCTGCGCGGTGCCCAACCCGGCGCGCGGGGCTGCCCACACGACTGCGTCCCGTGTGTCTGGCACGCATCGCTCTGTCAGCTCCCCGTGATCACGCCGCCACCACGGCGTCGTCGTTGAGACGCGGGTTGGCCTCGTAGTGCTGGATGGTATCGATTTCGCCAGCTTGACGTTATTTCACGATCTCCTGCAAGTAGGTTCGCTATCACCAACAAACAAAAAACCGCCGCCCGACCGTTCCCGTCGCCCTCGATGGTTTTTTCGCCACGGTAGGACCCATGGATTGCAAATGTTCACCACTTGCTGCGCCCTGCCATTGCAGCTGACGGACTCCAGCGAACTTGCCCCTATCGCCTTTGAGCTGGCCACGGGGTCGGGCCGCACCGTATACAATTGTCTGTACCTGGCATTGGCGGCGAAGGCGGGTTGGGCGCCCGCCCTTGCAAAACGAAGGGCTGTGCATGTTGTCCTCCGCGTGCTATAATAAGGCCGGTCGGTCTGTCGAGTGAGTCGGATATGCGACGTACGTCAATCCGGTTCGCACCGCCTTCTCAGTCGCCCTTCCTGCCTTTCTAGGCCGAAATGCAGGCCTCTTTCACACGCGATCCGGAAAGCAAAACGTGGATCGCATTGCCCTCACACACAGGAGAGCTTTGATGGGCAAGAAATTGTATGTTGGGAACATGGGGTACGATGTGGGCAGCTCCGAGCTGGAGCAGTTGTTCACGCCGCACGGCACGGTCCAGAGCGCCGAGGTGATCAACGACCGCACGACCGGCCGAAGCAAGGGTTTCGGCTTCGTCGAGATGGGCTCCGACCAGGAGGCCCAGGCGGCAATCACGGCGCTCGATGGCAAGGATCACAGCGGCCGAACCCTGACCGTGAACGAAGCCAAGCCGCGCGAAAGTCGCCCCGGCGGAGGTGGCGGTTATGGTAGCGGTGGTAACCGACGCTATTAATCCGACGGTATGTTAGGATCGGGAGGGCCACATTGGTGGCCTTCTCGTTTCCTTTCCACGGCAGACGGCCCTTCGGCGCACTTCCTGGGAGGGCTCCCTCAGATTGCAGACTTCACCCCCTATGTTGAAGGCTCGCGAAAGGGTTTTCCTGGGATTCGGCCAAGCTGACCGTGTTTCCGCTAACTCGACAGCTCGGCGTCAAGGTAGCTTGATTTCGAAATCGTTTGCCCTGCGGCTTTTCCGGGGTCGGCAAATTGGATAAACCCTACAGACTGAGAGTGGCGGTCAACAGGGTTTTCAGGGATCTGACCCGGCGGGGATTGTTTTTCATTTCCCGCGGCCAAGATGGGGAGCTTCGCGACGAACAGCCGCTACGATCGGAGCTTCTCAGCGCCGACCAACTCAAGCAACACGCCAGCTTATTTGCCCGTTCGCACGAGATCGATGAGCGTTGCGGGTATGACCGGTTGTTGCCGCGTTTGGCCGAGAACGAAGTCGCCCTCCTTCGCGCTTACGAGCTCGTCACGAATGCCGTGGGACAGGGACGGCGTATCACACCCGCCTCCGACTGGTTGCTGGACAACTTCTACCTCATCGAATCACAGATCAGGACGGCGAGGCGGCATCTTCCTAGAGAGTACAGCGCGGAACTCCCGCAGCTCGCAAACGGCCCACTGGCCGGCTATCCGCGTGTCTATGCCATCGTTATGGAGCTGATTTCGCATGTGGACGGCCGAGTCGACGGCGAAAACCTCACCTGCTTCGTGGCCTCCTACCAGACGGTCGCAACTCTGAAGATCGGTGAACTGTGGGCGATCCCGATCATGCTCCGTCTGGCCCTGATCGAAAACCTGCGCCGTGTTGCCGTCCGGATCGCGGCGTGTCGCCAGGGCTGCGACAACGCGATACTCTGGGCAGATCACATCCTGGAGATTGCCGAGAAGGAACCGAGAAATCTGGTGCTGGCCCTGGCCGACATGGTCCGCGAGGACCCTCCTCTCACCAGCGCGTTTGTCGCGGAATTCGCTCGTCGCCTGCGTGCCCAGAATCCGGGCCTGACCCTGCCCATGAGCTGGCTCGAGCAACAGCTTGCCGAGGCGAATCGCACCATCGAACAACTCATTGAGATAGCAAGCCAGAGCCAGGCAGCTGACCAGGTCTCGATGAGCAACAGCATCAGCAGCCTTCGATTTCTCTCGACGATGGATTGGCGCGAGTTCGTCGAGACAATGAGTGCCGTCGAGCACATTCTCCGCGGTGACCCAGCCGACATCTACAACAAAATGGATTTCGCCACCCGCGACCGGTACCGCCACGTGGTGGAAGACATAGCCAGACGCAGTCCTCTCGAGGAAGGCGAGGTGGCCGACAGGGCCATCCAGTTCGCGCGAAAACGCGTCACACGCATCGGCAACGACGACCGCACGGCTCACGTGGGGTATTACCTCATTGACAAGGGACGCCCTCTCCTTGAGCGCGCGGTCGACCTCCGTCCCTCGATCACAATCATCCTCCAGCGCGTTGGTCGCCGCTGGCCGCTCCTGTCGTATATAGGAAGCATCCTCGCTTTGACGGTGATCCTAACAACGGCAGCCGCTCTCGCGGCCTCTCGATACGGCGTGGGAGCCTCGGGCCTCTTGTTGCTGGGTGCCCCTTTTCTCCTGTGTGCAAGCCATTGGAGTGTTATGGCGGTGAGCTGGCTGGCCACCCGTCTTGCAGCTCCGAGAATGCTGCCAAGGATGGAATTCGCCACCGGGATACCGCCAGAATGTCGCACGATGGTGGTGGTGCCCACAATGCTCACGAGTGCCGAGGGCATCCAGGGCCTTCTGGACTCGCTCGAGCTGTGTTATCTGTCCAATCGCGACGCCCATCTTCACTTCGCGCTGCTGACCGACCTGTGCGACGCACCTCAGGAGAAGATGCCGGGCGATGAGGAACTCGTATGTCTGGTCAGCGACGGCATTGAAGAGCTGAATCAGAAATATGCAGCCGAGCGTGACGATGCCTTCTTCCTCTTTCATCGCCCGCGAAGTCTGAATGAACAGGAAGGCATCTGGATGGGTTGGGAACGCAAGCGCGGCAAGCTCGCCGAACTCAACGCGCTCTTGCGGGGGAAGGCGAGCGATCGATTCGGCGTAGTGGTCGGCCGGGCCGAGATTCTTCACGCGGTCAGGTTTGTTATTACTCTCGATACGGATACACAACTGACGCGCGATTCGGCGCGCGAGCTCGCCGGCACAATGGCCCATCCGCTCAACCGCCCACGGTTCGACCCGAATCTCGGACGTGTTGTCGAAGGTTATGGCATTCTCCAGCCGCGCGTGGGCGTTAGCTTTCCCAGTGCCGGCCGGTCGTGGTTTGCTCGACTCTGTGCCGTCGAACCGGGCATCGATCCCTATACCCGTACCGTCTCGGATGTGTATCAAGATCTTTTTGGAGAAGGGTCATACATCGGCAAGGGGATCTATGATGTGGATGCCTTTGAGCAGGCGCTCGGCGGCCGACTCCCGGAGAATCGCATCCTCAGCCACGACCTGCTCGAGGGTTCCCATGCAAGAGCGGGCTTGGTCAGCGACGTGGTGCTTCTCGAATCGCATCCCTTGTCTTACGCGGCCGACGCCGCCCGCCGGCATCGCTGGATCCGCGGCGACTGGCAGATCGCGCCGTGGGTGTTTCCGCGCGTTCCCGGCCCAGATGGCCGGCGTGTGGCCAACTGTCTCTCGACCCTTTCGCGATGGAAGATCTTCGATAACCTGCGCCGTAGTCTTGTGCCGATCGGGCTGGTTGCTCTTCTGGTGCTCGGGTGGGTCCTGCCGGGTCCACCTCTTTTCTATACTCTCATCGTCATCGGGATCATCGCCAGCCCGGCGATATTCATGGGGATCGTTGAACTCCCGCGCAAAGCACCAGACCTTCCGACTGCGCTACACCTCAGGGAAGTTGCTCTCTCAGCGGGGAGGAATCTCGCCCAGGCCTTCGTCACGCTCGCCTGTTTGCCTTACGACGCCTTCGTCAGCCTCGACGCGATAGCTCGCGCTAAGGTGCGCGTGCTCTTCACGCGACGGAAGCTGCTGGAGTGGCAGACCACGGGCGACGCCGAGCGGAACGGCCATACCGGTCTGGCGGGTTTTTGTGCGTCGATGTGGACTGGGCCGGCCACTGCAATCGCCACCGCGCTGGTGGTGGCGGCCGTGCGCCCCGAGACCCTGTACACGACAGGGCCCATTCTGGGGCTCTGGCTTCTCTCTCCCGTTGCGGCGTGGCGGTTGAGCCGTCCGATCGCGCCGCGCCGATCGCAACTGAAGGCCGAGGATTATGTTTTCCTCCAGAAGGTCGCCCGTCGCACCTGGCGTTTCTTCGAGACCTTCGTGGGGCCCGCGGACCACTACCTTCCGCCGGACAACTACCAGGAGCATCCCGTTGCGGCAGTCGCCCACCGCACCTCACCCACCAACGTCGGTTTGTCGTTGCTGGCCAATCTCGCCGCGTATGACTTCGGCTATATCTCTTCGAGGGAGCTTGTCGATCGTACATCCAAGACGTTCGCAACCATGAGAGAGCTCGAACGGCACCGCGGGCACTTCTACAACTGGTACGACACGCAGACCCTTCGCCCACTGCCTCCGCTCTACGTGTCATCCGTGGACAGCGGCAACCTCGGCGCGCACCTGCTCACGTTGCGTCCCGGATTGATGGAGTTGGCTCACAGGAAGATTGTTTCCCCGCGGACCTTTGAGGGGCTCAGGGACACGCTTCGAGTCCTCCTGGAGGTGGCGAGTGACCGGCATGTTCGACCCGAGGGGCCTTCTCCAGGCCCAACTCCTCCCGAGGTTGTGATTCATCTCCAACGGCTCGAAGAAGAATTACGGGTTGCGCCGCGAACGCTGGCTGCCTCACAAGTCCATCTGGAACGCCTGGTGACGGTGGGAGTGAACCTCGCGGCAACACTGAGCACCGGTTCCGACGGTGAGGCGAAGTGGTGGGCCCAGGCCTTCGAGCATCAATGCCGGGATTTCCTGGATGACCTGCTCTCGCTTGCGCCGTGGTGCAAACTCCCGTCGCCGAGCGAGCTGATGTGGCGCCGTGGATCCGTCGAGCAGGTCCAGCGCCTGAGCGATCTCCGGACAACGCTTAGGCTCCTGGATGAGATTCCGACGCTACACGATGTCGAGGGGCTCGGCGCTACGATGGTGCAGTCCATCGATGAGATTCTGGCCGACCTTCGCGGGCAGGGGCCGGCCGTGCCTGCTACGGAGCATGCGTGGTTCACACAGCTGCGCCACTCGATCATCGAGGCCGGTTGGCGCGCCGGCAAACGTCTGGCGGAGATCGAGAGCCTCGCATCGTGTTGCCAGGAAATGGCGGACTGCGACTACAGCCTTCTCTATGACAGGTCGCGGCATCTCTTTGCGATCGGCTACAACGTCGACGCCCATCGTCTTGACGCCGGCTTCTACGACCTCCTTGCTTCCGAGGCGCGACTCGGCAGCTTTGTCGCGGTCGCCCAGGGCAGAGTACCCCAGGAACACTGGTTCAGCCTCGGACGGCTCCTGACAGCCGCCGGCGGCGAGCACCCCCTGCTGTCCTGGAGCGGCTCCATGTTCGAGTACCTGATGCCGCTCCTGGTCATGCCTACATTTGAGAACACCCTGCTGGATCGAACGTACCATGCTGTTGTGGAGCGACAGGTCGAGTACGGTCGCCAGCGTGGAATCCCATGGGGAATCTCCGAGTCCGGCTACAACGCCACCGATGTTCACCTCATCTACCAGTACCGCACATTTGGCGTACCGGGGCTCGGCCTCAAGCGAGGACTGGCAGACGATCTGGTCGTCGCGCCCTACGCCAGTGCTATGGCGCTGATGGTTGCGCCTGAGAAAGCGTGTGCGAATCTGCGTCGCCTGGCGAAGGACGGGCTGCTCGGCGCCCACGGTTTCCACGAGGCTATCGATTTCACTCCCTCGCGCGTCCCGCCCGGCCAACGCGGCGCGATTGTCCGTTCCTTCATGACGCACCATCAGGGGATGAGCTTTCTGTCGATGGCCTACCTGCTGCTCGATCGCCCCATGCAGCGCCGCTTTCGGTCCGACCCGCTGTTTCGTGCAACCGAGTTGCTGTTGCAGGAGCGCGTCCCCAAGGCGGCCCCCTTCCTCCCCCACGACAGCAAGGCAACGGGATTCCGTTGGGATCCCGGAGGAGCCGAGGAGGCCTTCCGCGTTATCACCAATCCCCAGACCGCGGCGCCCGAGGTCCATCTCCTGTCCAACAGCAGATACCATGTCATGGTGAGTGCCGTTGGCGGCGGCTACAGCCGGTGGAAGGATCTGGCAGTCACGCGATGGGCGGAAGACTCCACTCGTGATTGCTGGGGAGCGTTCTGTTACCTGCGCGATCTGGATGGCGGAGAGTTCTGGTCTGCTACGTACCAGCCCACGCTCAAGCGGGGCAAGGCATACGAGACCGTCTTTTCCCTGGCTCGAGCGGAGTTCCGTCGCCGCGACGATGATGTCGTGACGCACACCGAAATCGCCGTCTCGCCGGAGGATGACATCGAGTTGCGCCGGGTCAGCATCTCGAACCGCGGACAGAAGCGGCGGATGATCGAACTGACCAGTTATGCCGAGGTCGTCCTGGCGCCTCCGGCGGCCGATGCGACCCACCCGGCATTCAGCAAGCTCTTCGTCCAGACCGAGATCGTGCGTTCACGCCAGGCGATTCTCTGCACGCGTCGCCCTCGCTTGAGCGGGGAGCACCCCCCGTGGATGTTCCATCTGGTGGTGCTCCACGGGGCGGCCATCGGTGAGACTTCGTACGAGACCGATCGCTGCAAATTCGTCGGGCGCGGCCGCACCCTCGCGGATCCCGAGGCGATGCACGTCCCCGTGCTGTCCAATCGCGAAGGATCAGTTCTTGACCCCATCGTCTCGATCCGCAGCGCCGTGGCTGTCGAGCCCGACGACACGATCCGAATCGACTTTGTCACCGGTGCAGCGGATACGCGCGAGGCCGCGATGGCCCTGATCGAGAAGTACCAGGATGAGAGGATGATGGACCGCGTTTTCGATCTCGCGTGGACGCACGGTCAGGTCGTCGTCCGTCAGCTCGGTGCCTCTGAGGCCGATGCGCAACTCTATGGGCGGCTTGCTGGAGCGATCCTCTATGCCAACGCGCGGTGCCGCGCGCCGAGCGACCTCATGGCCCGCAACCGGCGCGGACAGTCCGGCCTGTGGGGGTACGGTATCTCCGGCGATCTTCCCATTGTGCTGCTGCGTATCAGCGACCAGGCCAACATCGAGCTCGTGAAACAGCTTGCCCAGGCCCATGCCTACTGGCGGATGAAGGGCCTTGTCGTCGATCTGGTTATTCTCAACGAAGACCAATCGGGCTATCGCCAGCCACTTCAAGACCAAATCGTAGGCCTCATCGCTGCCGGGACAGAAGCCCATCCGATCGATCGCCCAGGTGGCATTTTTATTCGACGCAGCGAGCAAATATCCGACGAGGACAAGACTCTGGTACAGGCAGTTGCCCGTGTGGTCCTCACCGACACCGCCGGCACTCTTGCCGAACAGGTCGAGCGTCGTCACCGTGCGGAAATCGCAGTCCCCAGGTTGGTCCCGGTCCGTGCCCGTCCCGAAGCCCCACGTACCCCAGAAGCGCCTGGAGCCGGCCTGGTTTATTTCAACGGGCTGGGTGGATTCACGCCCGACGGCCGCGAATACGTCATTACGACGACGGGCGACAGCATGCCCCCTGCCCCATGGGCGAATGTGCTGGCGAATCCCGAGTTCGGCACGGTTGTGACCGAATGCGGGGGCGGCTACACGTGGGCCGAGAACGCCCACGAGTTTCGCCTGACACCCTGGTACAACGACCCCGTCAGCGACGTCGGCGGTGAAGCGTTCTACATCCGGGACGAGGAGACCGGCCGCTTCTGGTCACCCGCACCGCTCCCTGTACGCGGGCCTCTGCCGTACACCACGCGCCATGGGTTCGGCTATAGCGTCTTCGAATATACCGAAAACGGCATCTACTCTGAGATGTGGGTGTATGTTGCGACCGATGCCCCGGTGAAACTCTGCCGGCTGACGATTCGCAACTCGTCCGGCCGCACCCGCCGTCTGTCAGTGACCGGCTTTGTCGAATGGGTCCTGGGCGAACAACGGGCGAAGAATGCGATGCATATTGTGACCGAGATCGACCCGCAATCCGGAGCCCTGCTGGCACGAAATCCCTTCAACAGCGAGTTCCCCAAGCGTGTCGGGTTCTTCGCCGTCAGCGAACCACAACGCTCGGTAACTACCGACCGCACGGAATTCCTTGGGCGTAATGGGACACCGGCCGAACCCGCAGCCATGGGCCGGGCCGGGCTCTCCGGAAAGAATGGACCGGGGCTTGATCCCTGCGCAGCCATTCAGACGGTGTTCGAGCTGGAGGACGGTCACGAGCGCGAGGTTGTTTTTATTCTGGGTGCCTCCCGCGATACCGCTGCGGCGCGCAACCTCGTCGGCCGTTTCTGCAACGTCAGCGGAGCGCGCACCGCCCTGGAGAGCGTGTGGGACTATTGGAGCCACACGCTCGGCGCGGTCCATGTTGAGACGCCCGATTCGTCAGTGAATTTCCTGGTCAATGGCTGGCTGCTCTATCAGACCCTCGCGTGCCGCGTCTGGGCGCGGAGCGGGCTCTATCAGTCAGGCGGCGCGATTGGCTATCGGGACCAGCTCCAGGATGTCTTAGCCCTGATCCATGCCGAACCCCACCTGACGCGCGAGCACCTGCTGCGTTGCGCGGCACACCAGTTCCGGGAAGGCGACGTTCAACATTGGTGGCATCCACCGCTCGACCGCGGTGTGCGTACGCGGATTGCGGACGACTATCTGTGGCTGCCTTACGCCGTCTGTCGCTACGTCTCATGCACGGGTGATACCGGCGTGCTCGACGAGACTGTTCCTTACCTGGAAGGTCGCCCCGTGAGGCCGGATGAGGACAGCTACTACGACCTCCCGGTGCGGTCGGAGGAACTCGGGACGCTCTACGATCATTGCGTTCGTGCGATCGACAACGGACTGAAGTTCGGCGAGCACGGCCTGCCGCTCATGGGGTGCGGCGACTGGAATGACGGCATGAATCTCGTCGGCGAGGGGGGCAAAGGGGAAAGCGTGTGGCTCGCCTTTTTCCTCTACGATGTGTTGAGACAGTTCAAGGAGGTCGCGCTGCGGTACGGGGACGTCGCATGCTCCGAGCGTTGCGAGACTCAGGCGGACAGGCTCCGTCAGTCCATCGAGCAGCACGGCTGGGACGGACAGTGGTACCGGCGCGCTTACTTCGACGATGGCGAACCGTTGGGATCCGCCACCAATCCCGAGTGTCAGATCGACCTGATCCCACAGAGTTGGGCGATCCTTTCGCGCGCCGCAAATCCGGTTCGTTCGCGGACGGCGATGGACGCCATCGCCAGCCGCCTTGTCCGCCGCGACGCGGGGCTTGTCCAGCTCCTGGATCCGCCATTCGACAAGTCCCATCTGGATCCGGGTTACATCAAGGGTTACATTCCTGGCGTGCGGGAAAACGGTGGCCAGTACACGCATGCCGCCGTATGGGCCGCCATGGCCTATGCCGCCATGGGCGACGGCGACCGAGCCTGGGAGCTGTTGGCACTGATCAATCCCATCCACCACAGCTCGACAGCAGCGGCAATCCAAACCTACAGGGTCGAACCTTACGTGGTCGCCGCCGACGTTTACAGCAACCCGCAGCATGTCGGCCGGGGAGGCTGGACGTGGTACACGGGTTCCGCAGGCTGGATGTATCGCCTTCTCACGGAGTCGTTGCTGGGCTTGCGGTTGAAGGTGGACCGCCTTCGTCTGGAGCCAGTCTTGCCGGATTCCTGGAAGTCGTTCAAGATTCATTACCGTTACCGCGAGACACTCTATCACATCACCATCCACAAGAAGGGCGGCCAGGCTGTGACACGCCTGGTGCTCGACGGCCAGGAACAGGTCGACAAGACCATTCCTCTCGTAGACGATCGCCAGGAGCACAACGTGGACGTGGACATGAGCTGACATCGCGTCCGTACATTCCGCCTGCCAGGCCATCCACGGCACGGTCAGCCTGCGTTCGCCCCTGACGTACAGCGACACTTGACAAGTGGCCGGTAGCCACCCGTATTGAGCACATCAACTTTAAGCCATTGGGCCGCAAGGGGTTACTGATGCGCGTGAGGATGGCTACCGGAAATTCCTTGTTATCCTTATTGCGGCTACCTATAGTCATAGTGATGACAGGAGTGGCTTCGAAACGCAAGGCGACTCCGGTCAAAACATGAGTCGGATGACTAGATGAAGGGCAAGTCGCCTCGGCGACGGGCCCGATGACGAGTAAGCCGACGAGGTAGAACGCCCTCAGGTGTTCCTCCTCGTCGGCTTTTTTTATGCAAGGAGCTGAACCATGGTTATGGGAGTAATCGGCTGGATCGTGCTGGGGCTCATCGCCGGCTACATTGCAAGCACGCTGGTAAACACGCGCGGCGAGGGGCTCGCTTTTAACATCCTGCTCGGCATCGTCGGCGCGGTGCTGGGTGGCTTGCTCTTCTTGCTCTTCAATGCTATTGGCGCTACTGGAGTGACGGGCTTCAACGTCTGGAGCCTTCTGGTCGCCGTGGTCGGCGCAGTGGTGCTCCTGGTGGTCTGGCATGCCATCCAACGCTCGGCCCGGCAGGTGTGAACGTCACGAACACGATGTTGATGTGAAAGGATCGCCTCATGTATCCGATTATGTATGCGGTGTTCTTCGTCGTTGCCATTATGCCAACGCGGTCGAGAGGCAGGCGGACGGTGTCAAGAGGGCTGAGATCAAGAAGGCCGAAGGCAAGCAGGACGAACTGGTGGGTCGGATCCAGAAGCGGACCGGCGAAACTCGTGAAGCGGTCGAAAAAGCGATCAAGAATGCCTGCTCGTCCTCCTGCCATTAGGCTTGGGACGACGCTGGAGGGTCGCCACGACCCCGGGTTGAATCGATGGATGTGCGCATTCCCGATCCGTGGGCTTACGGATCGTGGCTAACTCGGACAGGAGACTTATTATGCTGACGACATTAGCTACAACCATTACGCCTGCTCTAGGCAACACCGTCTACCTCGGCGGTGGTTTCTTGGGGACGGTCCTGATCATTCTCTTGGTGGTGTGGTTGGTTCGCCGCGTTTGACTGATCACAACACCGAGGGTGGGCCTTAGCCGACCCGGTGAAGCATGGTCGCCTGGATTCGGCGGCCATGGGAAAGGTCCCTGACAAAACGAGCGGAAGGACCATGACACACGAAGACGCAATCGGACTCATTGAGACCCAGGGGCTCGTGGGCAGCATCGAGGCGGCCGACGTGATGTGCAAAGCGGCCAATGTCGAAATCGTCGGCAAGGAGAGCATCGGTGGAGGCTACGTTACGGTGATGGTGAAGGGCGACGTTGCCGCCGTCAAAGCGGCCGTCGAAGCCGGGGCTGAAGCGGTCAATCGTGTCGGCGGCAAGCTCATATGTGCCCATATCATCGCCCGGCCGCATGACGGGGTGAGTTCCCTCTTGCCCAGGCAGCAGTAAGAAGATGCACGGAGCCATCGGTGAAGTACGATTCAGCTCCGATGACAATTTAAGTCGGAAGACGAGGCGAAGGGCAACTCGGCTTGGCCGGGGGGCCCGTTTAAGAGTAAGCCGGCGTGGTCAGGCACCTCAGGGTGTTTCATCGCGTCGGCTTTATTCGCTTGCGGTTGTGAAAGACAGCTGCGACCAGGGAGAAACGCTATGGCTAAACTTAATCCAGATCCGGCGCTTAATTCAGCAATGGCACGCGAGATTGCGAAGGCGGCGAGTCTTTTCGAGGAGCAGAGGACGGGCAATGCACCAAAGTCCGTGACCGTGGTGCTGACCGACACCACACTGGTGATCACGCTGCACGGGGTCTTGTCGGAGGCTGAGAAGGCCCTGGCAAGAAAGCCCGAGGGGGCCGCGCAGATCCAGGACTTTCACCGAAAGCTGTTCGTCAACGCCTCCAATTCGTTGCGGCAGGAGATCAAGCGGATCACGGGGGTGGAGGTGCGCGAGGCTACCGCGGAAATCGAGCCGGCTTCGGGCGCCGTGGTGGGCGTGTTCACAACCGGCACCACGGTACAGGTGTACTTACTCGCCCATCCCGTGCCTTCGGAAAGTTGGAATCAGCAGTGAATCGGGCCAGTCTGTCATCATAAAGGAGTCTCAGTCATGTTGATCTTATCGAGGGGAATACGTGAATCCGTGGTTGTCGGAGACCCCGACGGCGTCGGGCGCCTTTTCAAGGTCACGGTGCTCGAAATTGATTGCGGGAACGTGAGGCTGGGCTTTGAGGCCGGTGACGACTTCCCTGTCCATCCTTGGGAAGCGTGGGAACGGATATGTGCTGGTGACAGGCGGGACGCGGGCTGATTGCAGGGAGAACACCGATGGGTAAGACGAACGTCGAAGTGCGAGACCACGCCTGGTTTGCGTTGGTAGACGCGGAGCATTGTCGGCTTTTGTGCTGCTGCTTGACCCGGCAGGGTACGCAACACGTTGACGAGTATGGCAGGTTTGAAAACACATTGCCGGAGGCTGAGCACGCACGGCCGATGGGCCAGGACGGCATGACGCACGACATCGAAGAGGAGGAGCGCCGCTTCGGGGCTCAGATCGTCGATTGGCTGGGGAGACAAGCCAGGAAGCACAAGATCGATCGCCTGGTCATCTTCGCGCCCCCTCGGATGCTCGGCGTTCTCCGGAAGGCTTCGTCCGGCCTGCTGGCAGGGCACCTTAAGGAGCTTGAGGGAAATCTGATGCGCCTCGACGCAGGTCAATTGGCGCAACATCCGATGGTCCGCCAACTGGTCGCTACCACCCACAGTCGGTAATCGGGAGGCGATCGCAAGGCAACGTCGGTCGAGTGATGAAATCAAGCATTGTTCCAATGGGCGCTTCGCAG
>PWPN01000096.1 GCA_003557125.1 Phycisphaerae bacterium
ATGAAGACCAGGTCGCAGACATCCAGCCAGGTATAGGGATTGTCGACCACGCCGAACGGGGGCGCGGGCGGCGAACCGTCGTCATCGAGGTCGAGTCGCTTCGGGCCGGCCGTCCCGAGATGGAGCCAGACCGAGGCTGCCCCGGGCCCGCCGTTGAACAGCAGCATGAGCGGCCGCGTCCCCGGTTCGAGCTCGGCCAGGCTTTGCCGTCGGCCGTTGTCCGCATCTTGCTGCTCAGGGGCGAGCCGTTCGTAAGCGATGAAAAAGACCGTCGCTTTGCGCTCGCCGTCCTGGCCGGTCATCGGCATCTTGGCCGCCGTCGAACGGTAGTCGATCGCACGGCCCGCCACGGTCACGGAGTCTTCGGTCACGGAGGCGTTTTCCACGATCCCCTGCCACGGCGCGTCGTCGGGCTCGGCCGCGACCGGAAGCGGGGCGGGCTCGTCGGCTACCTGCTGCACATCGGGTGCCGGCGTTTCAGCGGTTTCGGTTACCTGTTGCGCGATCCCATAGGATGCAGCCCACCCGAAAAGGGCCGACACGCACAGACCGGCCAGTCGCGTTCTGCTCAACGTTCGGTGCATGGTCAAAGCTCCTCCGTTAAGGCCATGGCAGCTTTTACTTGCTTCGTATCCATTTGAAGTTCTTTTTAAACCGTCCGCTGACAGCAATACATCAGGAGTGTAGCGCGCGCCCTTTTTCGGAACACTTTTCTCGAGCCGTCCCGATCCTGAAGCGCATACGTCTATGGGCCTCGAAAAACTGTCACGAAGATAGCACATTCTTGATCGCTTGCACATTGCTTTTCGCGAACCCCCCATGCATCCATCGTGTAAGATACGTAGTGTATTTAGATATGCTTCAACGCCCTTCGAGGTTGCGGTGATCAGATTTGGTTCACCCGCGACTCCACAAAGGGTATAAGTTTGACGGAGGGAGCCTGCTGCTCTAACTTTGCTTTATTACGTTGCCTTTGTCACCACCTGGCGGCCATGGGGTGAGGGAATCCCCAGGCACATTCGACAGTGGCCAATTCTACAGGATCGATCACGTGAACGGATGGCGTAGCTTTCTTCGGGCGGCGGGCTCTTTGTGGCTGGGCGGCGTGCTGCTGTTGCTGCTGATACTGGCGATGGCCTGCGCGACGGTCTACGAGGCAGTCCATGGCACGCCGCAGGCCTTGGCGGTTTTTTATACCTCATGGTGGTTCCAGGCGCTGCTCGGCCTGGTGGCGGTCTCGTCATTGGCAGCCGCACTCGCACGCTGGCCCTGGTCCGTGCGTCAATGCGGGCTGGTGATTACGCACCTGTCGATCGTGGTCATTCTCCTTGGCGCATATGTCACGAATCGCTGGTCGATCGACGGGCAGCTGGGTCTCGCGGAAGAACAGACGGCCGCAAGCATTCTGCTGCGTACCGAGCAGATCGTCCTTCACGATACCGTCAGCCATCGCCAGGCCGAGATCGAGCTCGATCCGCATGCAATGCTTCGACGTCTGCCGGAAGGGCGTTTCGACGGGCCGACCCTTCAACTCGGAGAACTGCAGCTTCGCATGGCCGGCTATCTGCCGAACGCAACGCAGGAGCAACGCATCGTCAACGATGCCCCGCATCCGCAGCCGGCGGTGCAGATCGCATTGTCGATGGCGGATCACACGCAGAGCCATTGGATCTTCGCCAATCAGCCCGCAGGCCATGGTCAACTTAATGTCACCTATCACTGGCTGGACGATGCACAGGCGCTCGCACAGCGGCTCGACAAGGCAGTCACGACACAACCCGCGTCCGCGGGCATGGTCCATTTCACGTACGCGAACGAAACCCACTCCTTCCCCATCGAATCGTGCATCGACGAATCCGTCGCGCTCGGAACGACGGGCCTGACAGCCCAGATCGTCCGTTTGCTGACCCATGCCGTCGTCGACGGCCTCGAGCAGATCCGCGACGATCCGACCCGGCCCGCGAACCCGGCCATCGAGGTCAAGATCACCGGGCCTGAAGGCACGCGACGTCAGATGGCCTTCGCGCGGTTCCCCGACTTCGACGCGATGATGGCCGGCATGGTCGACGACTGGCCGATCTCGCCGGTCAAAATCATCTACGAAACCTCCGAAACGCCCGCGAATAAACCGCTCATCGAGCTGTTCGGGGCGCCGGAAGAACCCCTGCACGTCCGGTTCAACCCGCACGACGAGCCGCCCGTCACGCAATCGATCGAGGTCGGTCAGCCGATCGAAACGCCCTGGCCGGGCATCGGCGTGGAGGTCGCCCAACAGTTCGACCGCGCACGCATCGACCAGGCGGTCGTGCCGGCCGAACCGCACGACGAGACTGCGGCACCGGCGGTCCAGCTCGAAATCGCGGCCCCCGGTTCGACCGATCCGATCTGGCTGATGAAGAACGTGCGCCGTTCGCTTCGCATCGGCGACACGCGCTACGAGCTCATCTACCGCGACAAGGCGGTCCCGCTCGGGTTCCAGGTCACGCTCGACCGGTTCCGCATCGGCCACTATCCCGGCACGCAGCGTCCGCGCTCCTACGAGAGCACCGTGACGTTCCACGACCCGGACACCGGCCGACAGCACCGACGCGTCGTCAGCATGAACCACCCTGCCCACCACGGCGGCTACACCTTCTTCCAGTCGAGCTACCGTGAAGATCCCGATTCGGACCGCTGGATCAGTTTTCTTTCCGTCGCGTGGGACCCGGGTAAACCCATCGCCTTCGCCGGCTACATCGGACTGGTGGCCGGGATGATCTGGATCGCAATCACGCGGATCGTGCTGCGAAGGGCCGACGCGGTGGTTCACTCGGGGAACACCGCGCTTCCACAAGAAAAGCAAGGATAAGGATATTCCCATGACCTTCGGACTTGTGTGCCTCGCGACGCTGGCCCTTGCGGCGCCCGCCCCTCCGACCACATCGGATCTGCCCGACTCGATCGACGTCGACGCGGTCCGCCCCATCGTGGTCCAGCACGACGGGCGATGGATGCCGCTCGACACGCTCGCGCGCGACGTCGTCGAAACGATCACGGGCCGATCGTTCTTTCAGGGACGCGACCCCGTGCTCTGGCTGCTCGCCTGGACGTTCGACCCCGGCACCTACCAGGACGTCCCCCTCGTGCGTGTCGGCAACGCCCAGCTGCGGGCCGAGCTCGGACTGCCGGCCGATCGCAGGGTCTTTTCATACAACGAATTGGCGATGAGCCATCGCTTCCACGGGCTGCTGGACGCGCTGGCGGCCCTTCCGCCCAGCCACAAGCTCGATCCGCTCGAAGCCAAGGTCAGCCAGATCAATGCCACGCTGACGCTCATGCGCCGCGTCTTCCACAACGACGTGATAAGGCCCATCCCCGACCCCAACCATGCGTTCGGCACATGGCGGCCGATAACCCACAGGCACGACTCCGATGTGCCCGCGCTCGCGTCGGCGGTGCTCGCCTGGGAGGCGCTGCGCGAAAGCTTCCTGGACGACGACGGCCCGTCTTTCGCCAGTGCCGCAAGCAAACTGACCGGCTCCCTCGAGCAGTTGCCGGCCGCCCATCGCCCGGACCCGCGCCGCATCGCCGTCGAACTGCGTTACAACCGCTTTGCACCCTTCCGAGTCTCCTGGATAACGATGGTCGTCGGTGCGCACCTGGCCGGTGTCGCCTCGCTGACCGCGCGACGATGGCTCAAAGGGGTGGCGGTGTTCGTCATGATCGCGGCCCTGATCATCTTAAGCGTCGGCCTGTCGCAGCGCTGGGCGATCGCCGGCCGCATCCCTGCCGCCAACATGTACGAATCCCTGCTGTTTTTGGGCTGGGGAGCCGCCGCATTCGGTATCGTGTCACTGCTTCTGCTGCGCGACCGCGTCGTCACGATGACGGCCTCGGGCGTGGGCGCGTTGTCGCTGTTTCTGGCCGAGACCCTGCCCATCGATCATTACATTCGACCCATCGCGCCCGTGCTTCAGGATACCGTCTGGATGTCCCTTCACGTGCCCGTCACGATGGTCTCGTATGCCGCGCTCGCGCTGGCAGCCTTCGTCGCGCACGGACAGTTGGCGGTAATGGCCGCGGCCCCGCATCGCACGCGCTGGGCCGAAACGATCGACCGCCTGCACACCTGGTACATCCACGCCGGCTGCATCATGCTGGCGACCGGGATCTTCACCGGCTCGATGTGGGCTGCATCTTCGTGGGGCCGCTACTGGGGCTGGGACCCGAAGGAGGTCTGGTCGCTGATCGCCCTGCTGGGCTATCTGGCCATCCTCCATTTCCGCAGACCCCGCGAAGCGTTGCCGCCCTGGGTGTACGGCGTCGCCACGTTCCTGGGCGTCATCGTCGTAGCCATCCTTCTGCGACACCTCGGGCCGTGGAATGCGGTGAAGCTCACAGCCTTCCTGGCCGGCGTGGCTGCGTGCGTGCTGTTCGCCACGACGCACGGTTTGTTCGCGACGGCTGCCAAGAGCGTCTTAGCCTTCTGGTTGATCATCATGACCTACGTCGGCGTCAACTATGTGCTGGGCATCGGCCTGCACAGCTACGGCTTCGGGACCGGTGCGGTCGTCCGCTACCTGTTCCTGCTGGGCGGGATCGACTTGGCCTTCGTCGCCCTGTGCACGACCGTCTACCTGGCCCGGCGGCTACCCCCCGCACCGCGTGCGGAACCGCTGCCGGCCGCGTGAGAATGTGCGTGTGAACCGAGCCAGTGCGATCATATTCACCCAACGGGCGAGACGCCCGTACCACCCTGCCCCGTGAGGGCCGTCTGATCCGAGCCGCGACCGTGAGGGAGCGTATGTAACAGCCGCCCCTCCGTGTTCGCCTTCGGCTTGCGCCGCGAGATCGACGTGACGGCCGTCCTGGCGTACTCCGCTTCCTTACGGGCGCGGCTCGGAATGAGATTCACACGCCGTCGAGAATTATCCCTTCGCCGAAACCGCCCCGCTTGTGTTAAAATGACGCCATGGCGCTGAATCTGACACCGGAATACTTCGAGGCTGAGCGGAAGTATCGACAAGCCCAGTCACCGGCCGACAAACTGGCTGCGCTGGAACAGATGCTCCGCGCCATCCCCAAGCACAAGGCCAGCGAGAAGAAACAGGCGGACCTCAAGCGACGCATCAGCGAGCTGCGGGCCGCGCCGAAGACCGCCAAGAAGGGCGCGCAGGTCGACCCCTACCACATCGAAAAGCAAGGGGCCGGGCAGGTGCTGCTCTTCGGGCTGCCCAACAGCGGCAAGTCCTCGATCCTGGGCGCGCTCTCCAAGGCGCCCGTCAAGATCACCGACTTCCCCTACGGCTCGCCCCTGCCGGTGCCCGGGATGATCTACCACGAAGACGCCCCGATCGAGATGGTCGACCTCCCGCCCGTGACAGCCGACCACATGCCGCCGGGCATGACCAACGCGCTTCGCAATGCCGATGCGCTCGCGCTCGTCGTCGACGTCGGCGCCGCCTCGGTGCTCGAGGACATCGACACCCTGCTCGCGCTGCTGCGCGACAAGGGGATCACGTTCGACGCACAAGACGAGCAGGCGAGCGAAGATGCGGACGACGCGCTGGACGTGGGCCCGAAGGGTTTGATCCTCTGCACGAAGGTGGACCTGCCGGGCAGCGCGGACAATCTCGAGGTGCTGCGCGAGCTGCGCAGCGGGCCGCCGCCGATGCTGCCGATCTCTGCGGTAACGGGCGAAGGGCTCGACACGATGGCACGCATGCTCTTCGAAATGCTCGACATGATCCGCGTCTACACGAAGCTGCCGGGCAAGCCGGCCGACAAGGAAAAGCCCTTCGTGCTTCCGTCCGGCACGACGGTCGGCGAGCTGGCCCGCGAGGTCCACAAGGATATCGCCGAACGGCTCAAATACGCCCGAGTCTGGGGAACCAACGTCTTCGACGGCCAACAGGTCCACGCCTCGCACGTCCTGGCCGACCGCGACATCGTCGAACTGCACGCGTAAAAAGACTGGTAACAATC
>PWPN01000218.1 GCA_003557125.1 Phycisphaerae bacterium
CCCCCTCATTCATGCCGCTCAACTTTGAAGAGGGCGAGGAGGAAAAGACCAACGAGATCCGGATGATCCCGCGGCTGTGGAACATCCGATCGCCGCAACGGCCGACAATGGGTGTGCTGCGCATGGAGGGTGGAAACGTCGTTTCCAATCGCAGGCATGCCTTCGTCGGGGTCAATGTCCTTATGGACAATGCCCACCTCGGCGTGAGCGATCGGCGCCTTGCCAGGGAGATCAGCCGTACGCTCGGAGTCCCGGTCGTATTCGTAGGCTGTGCGGCAGGGGAGGTCCCGTACGAACACGTGGACATGTACCTGACGCCCCTCGATGACCGGACGGTACTGGTGGGATGCACCCGTTTGGCTCAGTCTTTGATGACCCGCCGGCGGGCAGGTCGATTGAGCCGCTCGTCAGCCGGGTGGGTGTACGAGGACATGGACGTTTCGGAAGAGACAGCCGATCTGCTCGATGCCGTCGCCGAACAGGTCGAGTCGCTGGGCTACGAGGTTGTCCGCACGCCGCTGATCATCGACGCCGAACGCCAGTGGGTCGTGACATATAACAATGTGGTGCTGGATCGGCGACTTGGCCGAAATACGGTTTATCTGCCGATGTACCGGATCGCGTTTCTGGATCGGGCGGGCGAAGACATCTATCGGCGACTGGGGCTCGAGGTGCGGAAGATCGACGTATCGGGAATCTTCGACCTGGGCGGCGCGGTACGCTGCGTGGTCAACGTGACCCGCAGAAGGTCGGCCGGGACGGATCGGGCAATGAGGCATGACTGGGCCGGCGGGGTGAGCGGAGGCCGGAGCACAACTCAAGCGGGCACTTACGGTTACGGGAGGATGGCTGTCGGGGCTTTTCCCGAGGAGGTGCGACCATGATGGCGGACCTGTCCGTGTGGTCGGCGTATACGCCGTGGTTGCCCCTGCTGATCTTTCTGGCGCGGATCGTGGACGTGTCGATCGGGACGGTCCGATTGATCTGCGTGACGCGAGGCCGCAAGGTCAGCGCCGTCGTGCTGGGCTTTTTCGAGGTGCTCATCTGGATCCTGGCGATCTCGACGACGTTCTCGCACCTGGACCAGTGGATCAATATCCTCGCCTTTGCCGGTGGTTTCGCCGCGGGCAATGCGGTGGGGATGCAGATCGAAAAGAAGCTGGCGATGGGTACGCAGATCGTTCAGTTGATCTCGCGCGGCTGCGCCCATGCCGTGGCGGAGCGGTTGCGGTTCGCGGACCTCATCGTCACCACGATGACCGGTGGCGGCCGGGACGGCCCGGTATCCATCTGCCTGATCGTGGTCTCGCGCAAAAGAGTGCCGGACGTCGTCGCGATGGCCCGCGGCATCGACCCGGAAGTCTTCATCACCGTCGAAGACGCCGTGGATGGAAGCATGGGCCGGGTGGCCACGATGTACCCCGGCAAAGCTCCTTTCCGACGGCTTCCGCGTTTTTCGATGGTCAATTTTCCGGGCATGTTCCGACGTGCGGGTGTGTTGGCGCGCGGCTACGCAGCCGACGCCGCTCAGACGGAGGAACAGTTCGCACAGCCCAGCGAGACCGTGACCTCCGTGAGTACCCCCAGCCATGTGTCGTCAACGACGAACCAACCCCCGTCAGGTGAACACGGACGGGGAACGACCCAAACTCAGACAATATCGAAGAAATCAGCCTGAGCCCGTTCCGCTTCATCCGAACCGCAGCCAATGCATGACATGTCGTGATCGGAAACACCCTCGATCACGACCGGGGTGGTACCGGCGCGTCAGGGTGATACGGGCGTGCCAGGGTGGTACGGGCGCGTCAGGGTGGTACGGGCGTCAGGGTGGTACGGGCGTCTCGCCCGTCGATGGTGTGCTTGTGTGCCACTGCCTCTGTGAGCAGTGCGCGCCGGGTGCCACTGGCGGCTTGTCCGCCAGTGCGCCGGGTGCCCCTGGCGGCGTCCGCCAGTGCGCCTGACTGTCGTGTTACCGTACCGGTGCAACAGCCCTGTGATGCAGAATGACCTCGGCTGTCTGCGGGACAGCTAAGTCGAGCGCACCCGCGGCTCGGCTGGCGTACGTGCGGATCTCGAGATACTCGGCCTCGAAAGCCTCTTCATGCAGTCTGCGGGTCATCGACTCGTCGAGGTAGGACCCGAACTGCCGGGCCGACTCGGCCAATGCCATGAACGCAACCTTCCGCAGCCTGTCGCTCTGTTCGTCGGACAAGGCAACGGATGCGACCGCACTTTGGGCATCCGGAAGATCCAGCCGTGCAAGGACGCGCAGCGAAGCGATCCGGAGTTCCTCGGATGGGAACGCGAGCACTTCGATCAGAGCCGGGCTGGCGACGGCAGGATCCAGGACGGTCCTTCCGTGGACAGCCAAGTCACGCAGGACACCGGCCGCTTCGAGTGCGAGCTGATCGCTGTGCTCTTCGTCGAGCTGCGTCGCCCCCATCTGGCCGGCTGCCTCGTTCCGCAGTGTGAGCAAAGCCTGGGCATCGACCGGCTGATCCTGTTCGAGTCGAAGCAACCGTCGTGCCGGGGTGGGGATGTCTTCCAACGGACGATCCGCGACGGGCTCGTCATGGCGAGCATAGATCACGACCGGTGTCAGGCCGAAACGCTCATCCTCGGCCAGGCTACGCATGGCCTGGACGAGCGGGGGGTTCGCGATCGACGCGCTCAGGAAAATCCCGTCCAGGTGCGTCCGCTCCCGCCGGGCCCATGTCATGGCGTCCGTGAAGCGGCGAGCGACGTGCACGTCGGCATCCTCTTCCTGGGCGATATCTTCCGCCAGCCTGCGGGCGACCTCCTCGTCCGGGTCCACGAGCAGGTAATAACGCTGCCCCGTCAAGGTCAATGTCGATGCGAGCACGGGAACGACCTCGTCCGCGCCCTCGAATGACATCATGGGCATCGCACGCCCGAGAGCCAACGCTGCCTTCATCCGCACGAGCGCATCCGGGAACACCAACGCCCGACTGAGGCTCAGTCGGCTATCGTCCAGAACCCCTGCCATCGCTGCCGGGCCGGCGGTTCCATCCATGGCTGCGATCGCCCCGAGCGCGACGTGGCGATCACGCTCGGCCAATCCGCGTGCCAGCACCTTGAGGCACAGTTGCGGCCCGGCCACGCGGGCGAAATAGACGTTCCGAAGGAAGTCATCCGGGCGCGTCCGGTCGGCGGTTTCGGCCACCTCGTCACTCTGGACGTCCAGGCCCAGCTCCGCTTCGCGTCGGAAGTTGGCCGCCAGCCACAACGTCACGACCTGGGGCGCGTCCGGTGCCAGTTCCAGGGACTGCTCGCAACATCGCATGGCCATGACCAGATGGAAGATCGGCCGGGGAACGGCGATGGGCTCGACCGTGTTGCCGACCGCGTACCAGACATTGGCCATGGCATCTCGCGGATCGGCAGCGAGTGCCTCGGCATCCGCGTAATACCGCTCAGCCAGGTTCGCGAACAGCTCGTCGGCCGGCAGGTCGGTCACACCGGGATTCCGTTCGATGATCGTTGCAATCGCCTCAGACGCCGCGGATCGGACATGCGGGTTGACCTGCGTATCCGTTGCCAGCCGTTTGAGATAGGGCAGCGCCTGTGGGTAGCCCAGGTCTCCCAGGCCGCGGGCGACCGCCCTGCGGATCATAGGATCCTGGACGCCCAGCGCCTCGACCATGGGGTTGACGATCCCCCGACCGAGTCGGCCGAAGACATCCACCACGAACGGATGGAGACGTGCCCGATCCGGATCGCCCAGAACGCGCAGCAACCAGGGAACCGCATATTCGCCCGAATCGCGGAGACGCTCCAGGGCCGTCATCCGCTGGGTGGGCGTGCCAGCCAACAGCTCGATGCTGTCGAGGATGTGTTCGGGGTCCTGCTGGCGTGTGCGATGCGCCTGGCGGATGAGGTCGAGCACCTTCTGCGCATTGTCCGCGATCGGCGTATTGCGGATCAGCAAAAGGAGGATGTCGATGGCATCTTTGTAGTAGTCTTCACTGGTCAGCCGAACGAGTTCTCGGGCTGCCTCGGGTGTCAGCGGGTCCAGCTCGGGCAAGTCCAGAAGCGCCTGCGCGTAGCTGTCGGCTACGTCGAACTGCCCGATGAGGGCGAAGTGCAGGTAATTGGCGAGATTGTCCTCGATCGCGTCCAAGGACGTTTCGTCGGCTGCGACAGCCTCAGGTGCGCCCTCGGCCTCGGGGGTGTCCTGGGCCTGGACCATGCCACTGCCAGCCAGCAGGGCAGCCACGGACGCCAAGGGGACGAGGTATCTCAGCAGGATGTTCGTAAGGGGACTTCGCATCACGACCTCCGATCGGGGGGACACCGCACCTGCCACGCCCTCGGGCGATGGCCACGGAATGCGCTCAGGACGGGGGTGATTATAAAACATGCCTCCTGCGCGTCAAAATCACCAGGGCCGACCCGCCGAGGAGCCTCGGCTTCTAAGCCTTTGCCGCAAAGCAGGTTGCCCCGGTTATTGCCCCGAATGGCGACTCCATGAGCCCGGAGTCCATTCAGCCGGAAATACCGCATCGTGGCAAAAAAACGCCTGATTGGCCGACCGGGCTCTTCTTTGCGAACCCATAACCCTCGGATGCAGGAGTCTCATCATTACGACCGAACAGAATATTTCAAGTTCTGTACGGATTGCTGTCAGGTGTGTCGGAAGTCTCTTTTGCGACCGAGATATACTCGGTTTACCCAAATTCTCACGACATTCCGACGGAAAAATGTCACTAAAGCCGCCCGGAACCGTTAAATTCGCAATAGTCAGCGATTGTTTATAATATTTCTTGATCCGGTATGCACGTCGCCCATAAATGTCGTACATATACTGATGGTGCGGGACGTCCGAAAATGTGGCGCTCCGCCACGGGAATCTGGTGTCGGTTGGCGCGCGACTCTCTGAAAAGCTGGCTTCTTGCTTATCAACGGAGGTGAAATTGCCATGGCTGCTGCAAGAAAAACTACCCGAAAGCGACCCCCGAAGACGACCCCATTGCCCATCTGGTACGCCGATGACCCCAGCCTCCGAACCCGGCAAGCGGCCGAGCGGACGCGTCACCTCGCGGAGCGTTTGCGGCGCCATGAGGAATTGGATCCGAAACCGACGGAAGAGGAACTGTTTACCTCATTGCATACGTGCGCCTACCAGGCCAACCGTGCCGGTGATCGCAGGTACCGCTCGCCGAAGCGGGCCCGGGTCTGGTACGAACGATGGGCCGCTGTGCGCGAATACATCGTCCAGGAGAACCTCGGCCTGGTCTACACAATGGTTGCCCGTTTCCGGGCTAGGGAGACCGACAGAGATGAATTGATCAGCGAAGGAATGTTCGGTCTGACGCGTGCGGCTGACCGGTTCAACCCCTTCCGCGGTTTCCGGTTCAGCACGTATGCGTGCAATGTGATCGCCCGGGCGATGATGCGCCGTGGCAAAATCCAGAGCCGCTACCATAAGCTCTTCGTGCTTCAACCTGTCGGCATGTTCGATCAGATCCAGAACGATAACCACGATCTGGAACTTTATGCCGAGCGCCTCAAACTTGCCCTGGACCGCAACATCGGGCACCTGACGGACCTTGAGACGGCCGTTCTGGCACAACGCTTCCCTCTGGGCCGAAAGAATCCGCAAACGTTCCGCGAAATCGGACAGGGCGTCGGCCTCAGCAAAGAGCGCGTACGTCAGATCCAGAACACAGCCTTGACCAAGTTGCGCTACGTCCTTCAGAACGATCCGATGTTGATTTAGACAGAATCAATATTTCGTTGCATGTGACATCAGCCCCATTGCGGATGCCGTGATGCGCCATCCGCCGGGGTAACGCCGAAATCGATTTGTCCTCTTGGGCGCCCCGTTTCGAGCGAAACGAAAGGTACTCCTCATTGCGCCGATGTTGCGGCGTCTTATGCCGCGTCCATCCGAGCGATTGGATCTATAGCGGGTAGCC
>PWPN01000073.1 GCA_003557125.1 Phycisphaerae bacterium
CATCCCGGGTTTCGCGCTGGATGATTGCGAACCCTTCTGGGGCGACGAGATCGAACGGATCGTGGGTTTCAAGGGCGGCCATGACGTGAGCGGATTGGCCGATAAGCCTGTTCGCCTGCGCTTCGTCATGCACGACGCGGACTTGTATGCGATCCGGTTTCGGGAGTGACTTATGCGGCGGTCAATCGCACGCAAAACGATTGTTCAGTGGAGATTACGTATCATGAAGGCACGCGGCAAGGGATGGATGGGATTGATGGTGTTGGCGGTTTCGTTGACCAGCGCAGGGGCCGAAACGGTTTTTGCGCAGCAGGATTCCGCATTCGTTCACGGGGTTTATCGGCCGGACATCCCGTTCCCCGAGTTCATGCCGATGTGGCGCGAGGGATGGCCCTGGGAGGATGAGCATGGCCAACGGGTGCGCTACGCCTATGAGGGAATGGAGCTGGGCGGGTACCTTTATGCGTTCGTACGCAACACGACGAACCGGACGTTGAACGTCCAGGACGTGCTGCTCGAAGACGTGAGCCTCGTGCAGGCCATCGCGCCGCAGCGCGAAGTGGAGGATGTGGTCGAGGACAGGCATCCTTCGCACCTGGAATTTTCGAAACTGCCGGCTGACAAAATCGCACGGCTCGAAGCGGCAGGCGAACCCGTCTGGTGGAAGGCAGTGCCGCGTGAGCTCGCACCGGGCGAGGTCTCTCAAATCACGATCCGGCTCCGACGCGATCCGAAAGTCGATACGATCCGGGTGGCCTTGCCGGCAGAGGACGGGGCGAGCCTGGCGGGCTCCGTGGAGACGGCCAAACGCCAGCCGCAATTCATGAGCATCGGGTTCTCGCCCGAGCTGGATACGGTCTACGCCTATCTCCGTCATCCGTCCGGCCGAGGCATCGCGCCGAGCCGTATCCGCATCAACGACCAGGACGTGACGGCCCGGGCTACCGTGGCCGCGGACAGCAGCGTGGCTGTCGTCCCGGTGATCATCCCGCTCGCTGAGCCCCTCGCCAAGGCGAGCTTCAACGTCTACCAGGCCGAGTACGCCGACGGAACCCGCGCGATGGCCTGTCTCGGCACGTGGTACATGGACATGCCCTACGGCATGTGGGGTTACATCCACAAGGGCGCCACGCCCGAAGAGCGACGCGATTACTACATCAACGACATGCTGCTGCACAACATCAACGTATTGATGTATTCGCTGCCGCGCGATGCGGTTCAGTATCTGAACACGGATGAAGGGGCGGCTTTCGCACAATCGGTAGGCCTCAACCTGATGTCCCACTCGCTGCGGGGCCGACACCGCAATACGCTCTTCTATTTCCTCCTCGACGAACCGGACATCGCCGACTTCTTTCTCAAGGACGTCGACCCCTACAAGCGGCTCGGCAGTCTCGCCCAGTGGCTCGTGACGCGGGCCGACAGCTGGCGACAACAGGATCCCGAGACCCCCAACCTGCTGAACATCAACAATACCTTCAAGCCGGAAAACTGGTACACCTACGCGCAGCTGCCCGACATCGCCTGCGCGGACCCGTACTACCAGGAGGCTGTGCAGAGCGTGATCCACAGCGATCCGGGCAACATGGCAGCTTATACCAAGCCGACGTACGTCTACGGCGTGGGGAGGATTTACCAGTCCGCGGCGGCACCGAAACCGATGCACCTCATCCTGCACACGTGCCGATTCGATTTCCCGGAAGATCGCACGCCTTACCGCGCGCCCACTCCCGAGGAAAAGCGAATCGAGGTCTACTACGCGCTGGCCACGGGGGCCAAACAGCTTTCCTACTGGTGGTACACGCCCTACGGCGAATACTACGGCGTCGGCGGCGACGCGCCGGAGATGGTCGACCTGTGGACCGAGATCGGCCTGCTCGGCGCCGAGGTGCGAACCGTCGGCGAGTTGCTCCAGTGGGCGTGCCCGGTCGAGATCCCTGTCGAGGCGCCGCAGTGGATATGGACGCGGAGCCTGGCTGTCGGGGACGACACGCTTATCCTGCTGGTCGTAAACGACAACCATTTCTCGGATCGGCTCGGGACGGTCATTCGGCCGATCGAGAACGCGAAACTCGATGTCACGATGCCTTCGTGGATGGAGGCGGCTGACGTCTTCGAGATGACCTATGATGGTACCCAGGACATCGACTCCGAAAGCGAAGGGCGATCCCTGAACGTCGATCTGGGCACGGTCGAAGTGACGCGGATGATCCTCGTCACGAAACGGCCCGAACTCCGCGCGGAACTTCAGAAGCGCTACGACGACAACTTTGCCGAGAACGTGCGAAAGCTCAAGGCTATCGAGCGATAACTGTGATAAGAACGATGGCGCATGAGCCCGATGCTACGTGCGCGATGACAAGACAGGCGAGACGCCCGTACCACCCGGATAGGCGCCGCTTGACCGCTCTGTGATGTGACGCTTACGGATCGCGACGGCGACCTGAAAGAGATTCTTCGAAAGGTATCGTTACAAGGAAAGGACGTATCATGAACGTACGCACCAAAGGTTTGATCGCTTTGCTGCTCGTTGCGACGGCGCTGACGAGCGTGGGCGCGGAGACGGCACTCGCGCAGCAGGATTCCGCATTCGTTCATGGGGTGTATCGGCCGGACATCCCGTTCCCCGAGTTCATGCCGATGTGGCGCGAGGGTTGGCCTTGGGTCGATGAGCATGGCCAACGGGTGCGTTACGCCTATGAGGGGATGCCGTTGGGCGGCTACCTTTACGCGTATGTGCGCAACACGAGCAACGCTCCGATCGAGGTAAAAGATTTCGAGATCAACGGCGTGAGCATTGTCGAAGGTCTCCCGTACCATACGGACGAGGAAGTGACCGGCGAGCAGGTGGCCATCGCGTCGTTGGAGTTCTCCAAGCTGCCGGCTGACCAGATCGCTCGGCTCGAAGCGGCCGGCGAACCCGTCTGGTGGAAGGCGGAGCCACGCGAGGTCGCACCGGGAGAAGTGTGCGAAATCGTCATCCGCCTTCGACGCGACCCGAGGACGAACACGGTTCGAGTGACGGTGCCAACGGCCGGAGAGACGCGCCTCGAAGGCACCGTGAACGTTCGGAGGCGCCAGCCGCAATTCATGAGCATCGGGTTTTCGCCCGAACTGGATACGGTCTACGCCTACCTGCGCCATCCTTCCGGTCAAGGCGTTGCACCGAACCGCATCCTCATCAACGGCCAGGATGTGACCGCCCGCGCGACGATCAAGGCTGACCGAGACGTGGGCATCGTCCCGGTGATCATCCCCCTTCAAGAGCCCTTCGCCCAGGCGAGCTATAACGTCTTCCAGGCCGACTACGCCGACGGGACGCAGGCGATGACCCGCCTCGGGACGTGGTACATGGACTTCCCCTACGGCATGTGGGGCTATATCAACCGAGGCGCCACGCCCGAAGAGCGACGCGACTACTACATCAACGACATGCTGCTGCACAACATCAACCTTTTGATGTACTCGCTGCCGCGCGATGCCATGGTGTATCTGAACACGGACGAAGGGGCTGCCTTCGCCCGGTCCGTCGGGCTCAATGCCATGTCCACGTCGGTTCACGGCCGACACCGCAACACGCTGTTCTATTTCCTGACCGACGAGCCGGACGCAGCGGATTACGTGAGCACGATGCTCGATCCCTACAAGCGTCTCGGCGGGCGCGGCCAATACCTCGTGCAGCGCCACCACCTCTTCCGTGACCAGGACCCTGACCGGCCGACGCTGCTGAACATCAACAACACGTTCAAGCCGGAGAACTGGTACATGTACGCGCAGCTTCCCGACATCGCCTGCGCGGACCCCTACTACCAGGAAGGCGTGCAGAGCGTGCTCCAGAACGATCCGGGCAACATGGCCGGCTATCTCAAACCGACGTATGTCTACGGCGCAGGCAAGATCTACCAGTCCGCGGCTGCACCGAAGCCGATGCACCTCATCCTGCACACGTGCCGATTCGATTTCCCGGAAGACCGCACGCCTTACCGCGCACCCACGGCCGAGGAAAAGCGCATCGAGGTCTACTACGCGCTGGCCACGGGCGCCAAGCAGCTTTCGTACTGGTGGTACACGCCCTACGGCGAATACTACGGGGTCGGCGGCGATGCGCCGGAGATGATCGACCTGTGGACCGAGATCGGCCTGCTCGGCGCCGAGGTGCGAACCGTCGGCGAACTGTTCCAATGGGCGTGCCCGGTCGAGCTGGCCATCGAGGCGCCGCACTGGGTGTGGACGCGGAGCCTGGTCGTCGGCGACGACACGCTCATTCTGCTGGTCGTCAATGACAACCATTTCTCGGATCGGCTCGGGACGGTGATCCGACCGATCGAGAACGCGACACTCGATGTCACCCTGCCGTCGTGGATGGAGGCGGCCGACGTCTTCGAGATGACCTATGAGGGGACGAAGGACATCGACTCGGCAAGTGAAGGGCGATCCCTGAACGTCGACCTGGGTACGGTCGAGGTGACGCGGATGATTCTCGTCACGAAAAGGCCGGAACTTCGTGCGGAACTTCAGAAACGCTACGACGACAACTTCGCCGACAACGTGCGGAAGCTCATGGCCATCGAGCGGTAACGGTTATGTCCGCAAATGTAAAGTAGCGCAAGGCCGAGGGCCTCCGCGCGCGACAAATGAACGGGCGAGACGCCGGTGCCACCCTGACATCCGACGCTTTCAGGGTGTACTCGCATGCCTCGTTACAGGAAAGGAAAAATTATGAACGCATGGCGCAACAGGATGATCGGATTGGGCGCTTTGGCGGTGGTGCTGACCGGCATCAACGCCGTCCCGACGGCGATGGGCTCCGAGGTCCGTGCCGTCTATCAGGCCGACGTAAGGTATGACGAATTCATGCCGTTGTGGCGCGAGGGTTGGCCCTGGTTCGACGAACAGGGTCAGCGCGTCCGTTACGCCTACGAAGGCATGGAGCTGGGCGGCTTTCTGCTCGCTTATTTCCGCAACACGGGCGACTCGCCTCTGGAAGTGAAGGACTTTCATCTCGACGGCGTCAGCGTGGTCGAGGGCGTCGCGTACAATACGGACGAGGAGGTGACCGGGCGCGACGTAGCCATCGCGTCGCTGCAATTCTCCGATCTGCCGGCTGACCAGATCGCGCGACTCGAGGCGGCCGGCGAACCGGTCTGGTGGAAGGTCAAGCCGACCGTCATCCCGCCGGGCGGCTGGGGCGAACTCATCGTGCGTCTGCGGCGCGACCCGAAGGCCGACCATGTGACGCTTACGTTGCCGGACGGCCGAGACGGCACGACGCAAACGCGGGTCGACACGAATCAGGCACAGGCGCGATTCTTCACCGTCAACTTCAGCGAGGGGCTCGAACGCATCGATGCCTACCTCCGTCACCCGTCGGGCCGGGGCATCGCACCGAATCGGATTCTCCTCGACGGGCAGGATATTACGTCTCGATGCACGATCATTGCCGACCCGCAACTTGAAACGGTCTACGTGCGGATGGACCTGGCTGAGCCGCTCACGGAAGGGCAGTACTATGTTTTCGGCGCCGAGTATCCGGACGGCCATTGGGCGCGGGCCTGCCTGGGCGCATGGTACATGGGGACGGTCTACGGTATGTGGGGCTCGCACGACCGCGGCGAGACGCCCGAGCAGGTCGCGCGGAACTTTTTAAGCGACATGGCCACGCACAACATCAACGTGCACATGCTCCATTCGTCGGGCCCGGGACACGAATACATGCACGGCCCGGAAGGCCCGGCGCTGCTCGAAGAGTACGGCATCCGCAAGATGCTCCACTGGGTGGACGCTGCATTCGACCCGATCTTCTACTTCGTCGTGGACGAGCCGGACGCAGCCGACTTCGTGAGCACGATGCTCGATCCTTACAAACGGCTCGGCGGACGCGCGCAATATCTCGTCGAACGGTGCAAGCTGTTCCGCAGGCA
>PWPN01000067.1 GCA_003557125.1 Phycisphaerae bacterium
CCAACCCTACGTAAACTGGTATCTTGGCCATGCCCGTTGCTCCTTGTGTTCGCTAGGTCAGTCTAATAAGCGACGTTAATAGACTAACCTGGAGCAGCGGGCTTTCATCCCTATCTCGGATGCCTGTACCGCTTCTCACATACCCTCCCCCCCTTTTCTTTTCTGACCTTCCCGTTTGACCGATAACTTCTCAGTGGGTGCGTCGGGCTGCGTCAGGGTGCGTCGGGCTGCGTCAGGGCCGGGCGGGTCCGATAATGCCCGGCTCGCGGCTGTCGTTAAACTCCACGAACAGGGGGTGAGCGTGCGCGTTCTGCTGATCCAACCGCCCTACGACCTGGGCCACGACGACGAGCGACAGGCGGTCCCGCCCCTCGGGTTGGCCTACATCGCAGCCGTCCTCGAACGGCAAGGCTATGAGGTGCGCGTCATCGACTGCGTGGCTGAGGACTTCGAGCGGCTCGACCCGCAGCCCGAAGGCCGGCGCCGGCACGGGCTCGCCGACACAGCCCTGACAGCTCGTGTCACCGACTTCAACCCGGACCTCGTCGGCGTCTCGTGCCTCTTCTCGGCCCAGGCGGCAGCTGCCCATCACGTCTGCGCGATCGTCAAAGAGGCGACGCCCCGCGCGCGGATCGTCATGGGCGGGGCGCATCCGTCGGCTGCCCCGGCCCGCGTGTGCGAAGATCCCAACGTCGACGCCGTCTGCCTGGGCGAAGGCGAATACACGATGCTGCGATTGGCCGACCACCTCGCACGCGGCACGTTCCCGCCGCCCGAACCGGCCGGGTTGGCCTACCGGCACGACGCGCGGACGCACATTCACCCGGCCGAGACACGCATCGAAGAGCTCGACAGCCTGCCTCTGCCCGCGCGGCACCTGTTGCCGATGGACGCGTACCTGGCCGCCCGCGCGCCGCACGGAGGCCACGTCCGCCGTCACCCGTGCACGAACCTGATCACGAGCCGCGGCTGCCCGGCCCGGTGCAGCTTTTGCAGTATTCACACGGTCTGGGGCCGAAAGTTCCGCTGCCACTCGGCCGAGCGCGTCCTGGCCGAGCTCGAACACCTCGTGCAGACCTACGGCGTCCGCGAGGTGCAGTTCGAGGACGACAACCTCACGCTCGACAAGCCGCGCATTCGAAAGATCTGCGAAGGGATGATCGACCGCGGGCTCGACCTGCTCTGGACGACGCCCAATGGGGCCGCGATCTGGGCGCTCGACGAGCCGCTCATCGCGCTGATGCGCCGCGCGGGCTGTCACCACATCACGTTGGCTGTCGAGTCCGGCAGCCCCCGCGTCCTCAAAGAGATCATCCGCAAGCCGTTGAACCTCGACAAGGTCGCTCCGATCGTCCGCGCGTGTCGGCAGGTCGGGATGGGCGTGTCGGTCTTTTTCGTCGTCGGCTTTCCGGGCGAGACGCGCGAGGAGATCGCCCGTACGTTCGATTTCGCCATGGAACTCGACGTCGACCAGGCGTGCTTTTTCACCGCGACCCCGCTGCCGGGCACCGACCTCTACCGCCAGTGCGTCGCGATGGGTGCTTTGACCGAGCCCGTCGACTTCAGTCGGCTGCGCGTGGGTCAGCCCCTGTTCGATACGGCCGACTGGACAGCCGACGAGTTGGCCGAGATGACTCGCCAGGCCCAGGAGCGGTTCTATCGACAGGCTGCCTGGCGCCACCCGGTGCGGTTCTTCAATGCGGGAATGGCCCGCCTCCTCCGCGAGCCGCGCGGCACGCTGGGCCTCATCGCCCGCACGTTCCTGCCAGGCGGGTCCGGCCACCGAGCCGCGGCGGTGAAGGAGCCTGTATAGGTAGATACCTCTGCACTTTCCCCCACACCGGCCACTTGGCGGAGGCGTTGCAAAAAGAAGCCGGGGCCGCTAAATTATCTGCTCGCCGGGTCGGCCTTGCGGGCTGCGGCCCCGCGTCCATGGTGAGTGTAGCTCAGGTGGTTAGAGCACAAGGTTGTGGTCCTTGGGGTCGGGGGTTCGAGTCCCCTCACTCACCCGTTTCACCTGCCCAAAAAAATGACCGCCGCACACGCGTGTTCCGCATGCGCGACGGTTTATCGTGCATCCGACGTCACCTGACAGCCAGCCCATACCTGACGGTACGGACCCTCATCGGACGCTTACCGTCACCTGTCGATACCGGCTCGGCGTCGCCGTCTCACTTGCGATTCCCGATGGGCAGCATGTAGAGAACGCGATGGTTTTCCGGCAGCTGCAGGATGGACTTCACGTCCGCTTCGTCATAGGCACCGACCGGCACGCCGACGAGTTGCATCGCGGTCGCCTGCAACAGGATGTTCTGCGCGGCGTGGCCGACCTCGAGCATGCAGAATTTCTCGGCCCGCTCGCCGTACCTCGCCTCGGTCCGCTCGATGACGGCTGCGATGACGATGTTGAGCGGCGCGACGCTGATGAACTCCTGATCGAGCGACGCCCGTTGGATCGCGGGGCGGACGTCCTCAGCCATGTGCGGGCGGAGACTGTGGTTGGCCGGGTCGTAGTGCTCGACGCCTTCTGCCGTCACGACGTAGAGCTCGAGCGGATAGAGCGCCCCGGCCGACGGTGCCGCCCGAAAGCCGCGTTCTGCGTCGGTGATCCCCTGCCCCGACCAGAGCAGTTGGCCGATTTGTTCAGGGCTCAAGGGTGTATCCGCCAACGAACGCACCGAACGTCGCTGGGCGATCGCCTCTTCGACCGAGACGTTCCCAGTCGTTCGCGGTGACGGCAGCCGTTTCGAGGTGCCCTGCTGATCGGCCGCCGCCCAGGACAGGGCGCCGACGGCCATGCAGACTGCGAGCAAGAGCGGCAGAACTTGGCGAAGGGGCTTATGCATCACGGTCATCTCCATCGGTAAGAGGGTTTTGTTTATTCGGATCACGTTCCGACGACCTGGAGCCGTCCGTTCAGCCGCATAGCTTGCCTGTTTTGGGCGTCGCGTCAACATCACAGCCGATCAGGCTTGGTGCGGAGCGTGCCCAGCATATCGAGGACCGCCATCCAGTCGGCATAGACGTACGGGACATCCAGCTCGGTATGCAGATCGCGGAGCCGTGCGAGGCAGCTTTCCGTCAACGGCCCCTGCCAGGCAGAAGCCTCCGGATCACAATAGAAAATGCGACAGCCGAACGGCCGAGCCTCGCGCGCGTGGCAGCGACCGTCGAATGCATGCGGGCAGACGTCTTCGGCGATCCGCGGCGGCGGGCCATGCACCGCCAGGTAATAGCTCGCCTCCAGCGTCGTGACATAGAGCCGATGACCGAACTGCCCGAAACGGCAGCACAAGCCGCGGTTACGGCAGCGCGGTGCATGCGAAGCGATCTGCCGATCCACCTCGATGCAGAGATCCCGGACCGCGTCGAGGCAGTCTTCACGCAAACTGGCAGCCTCGATGGCGGCCACCGGAATGTGTGCTTCACGGGAATTCATAGCCAGACTATCGGCGCATCGGCCGGTGGACTCCGCATCGCGGGCAGGGTTTCAGAACCAGGACTTTTTATTCCTCAAAGCCTCGATGGTCGCCCCATCGTGCGTGGGCCCGTTGTTCATGCCAGGGCATCGGGCGGCGGATTCGGCCCAGGACGATGGGCTCTTGAGGTTGATCGACCAGAAAGGCCAGGTACGGCACTGGAGCGGTCGAACGGGATAGATGCTGCAACCGCGCTGACCATTACAGTTCTTTTCGAGAAAGACGCAGTCGCCGTTGGGCCGTTCGGTCAGCGAGTAGCGCAACCCAACGCGCCGGAGCTGATGCGGAGGGAGCCAGTCGTCCTCGCGACCGAGGTACTCGGCGATCCGGCGGACCTCCTCGCGCGAAACCCACACGTAGCCCGGCTCGCCCGTACAGCACCCTCCGCACCCTGTACACTCGAACCGTAACCCCTCACCGACGTACCATTTCTGACCGCCCACGAAAGTCTCCCGGCCTCGCCGGCCCGCGACGCCCGTGATGGCAAGCGAACACGACAGACCGGCGCTCGATCAACTGGATAAGCGTCCTGAACCAAGCGTACTCGTTGCAGACTTTGACTGCAATGACTATACATGGGAGCTGACGCATCGAGTGCATGGAGTCAAGCGAATCGGCCTTGGGCGGCCCCCGGCGGTACAGTCGAGGACGAAAACTTCCCGTTTGGGTCGACAGCCTTCCGCTGCCATCCTCTTGCTCTGGCGAACACGGTGGCAGTTCACAGGAACCGATGATGTTCGAGCACTGGCCCTATTTGGGTGTGTTCATCGTACTGCTGGCAGCCGGTCTGGGTTCGCCGATCCCCGAGGACATACCTCTTTTAACTGGCGGATACCTTTGCGCAGCCGACCTCGCGCAGCTCCGCTGGATGATTCCCGTCGGCATTGCCGGGGTGCTGGCCGGCGACCTCTGCCTCTTCACCTTCGCGCGGATCCTCGGCCATCGCATCGTCGAATATCCGCTGACCCGGCGCCTCGTCAATCCGAGCCGGCTCGTCCTGGCCGAGAGTCTGTTCGCACGCCACGGCGTCAAAATCATCTTCGCCGGGCGTTTCCTGCCGGGCCTGCGCCCGATGATTTTCGCAGCCTCGGGCGTCCTGAAAGTCCCCTACCGCACTTTCCTGGCTGTCAACGGCATGGCCGCATGCATCAGCGTGCCGATCGTCGTCATGCTGGGGATGTTCTTCGGCAACCACATCGAGCAGATCCAGGGCCGCTTTCGGACAGCCACCCACGTCATCGTACTGGCGGCGGCGACTGCCCTTCTGATCATCGGCGGCATCTACCTTCACAAACGGCGGCGCTATCTGGCCACCAAGGTCGAACTGGAACGCGGAATCGACGCAGCCGCAATAGAACGCGTGGTCTCTACGTCGACCGATCCGGGCGATGCAACCGATCCGGCGGATTCGAGCGAAAGCGATGCCCTGACCGATTCCCAACTGACACGATTCCGGCAATAACCGCTGCGGGGCGTTAAGATCGGCCATCGATCGGTCGAGAGATTCATTCGCTCTCCAACGATCGTCTTATTTTTTCGACCTTGAACGATTTGATTCGCGGCCGATGTAAGCAGCAGGAGCGTGAGGACGACCGAATGCTGAAGCTGGGTGCGTTGACCATCGATTTTCCGATCGTGCAGGCGGCGTTGAGCGGCTACAGCGACCTGGCGATGCGCCGCACCGCCCGCATGCACGGCGCGGAGTACGCGCTGGCCGAGGTCGTCCTCGATCAGACCCTGTTGACGCGCGGCAAGAAACAGCGGGCCTGGGCACACGTCCCCGAGGACGATCACCCCGTCGGCGGGCAACTGCTCGGGAACGACCCCGCGCAATTCGGCGCCGCAGCCGATCGGCTCGTCGAAGCCGGCTACGACTGCGTCGACATCAACTTCGGGTGCCCGGTTCGCAAGGTGCTCGGGCGTTGTCGGGGCGGTTTCCTCCTGAGCGAACCGGGCCGGGCCCTGACGATTGTGCGGGCCGTCCTGGACGCAGTGGACGGGCGCACGCCGGTGACGGTGAAAATGCGACGCGGGCTCGACGACACCGCGACGAGCGAACGGAACTTTTTCGAAATACTCGACGGCGTGCTCACAGCCGGGGCCGCGGCGGTGACCGTCCATCCCCGGACCGTGCAGCAGCGATACGTAGGCCCCAGCGACTGGTCGTTTCTGAAGCGCGTCAAGCGCCATGTGGGTTCGGCGACGATCCTGGGCAGCGGCGACCTTTTTACCGCAGCCGACTGCCTGCGGATGATGGACGCCACGGGTGTCGACGGCGTCACGGTCGCGCGGGGAGCGATCGGCAACCCGTGGATCTTCCAGGAAGCCCGCGCGCTGCGGGACGGCCGGGCGTTGCCCCACCCTCCGAGCGTCGCCGAACAGGGCCGGACATTGCGACGGCATTTCGAGTGGTCCTGCGAGGTGCAGGGCCC
>PWPN01000295.1 GCA_003557125.1 Phycisphaerae bacterium
ACCAATGACAAGGACGAGCCGGTCGGCATCCTCTCGGAACGCGACGTGCTCTGGCGGGCGTCCTGCGAGCCGAAGGGTTTCGATGATCACGCTGTGGGCGAGATTATGTCACGGGACCTCATCTGCGGCCTGCCCGACGACAACATCGACTACGTCATGCACGTCATGACGCAGAACCGGATCCGGCACCTGCCCATCGTGGAAAATGGGAAGGTCGTCGGACTCATTTCGATCGGCGATATCATCAAGAGCCAGCTGAAGCGCACGCAGGTCGAAAACCACATGATGAAGGATTACCTGCACTTGCGCGGCGAGATCTGATCCGGCCGAATAACGAGGCGTTCCATGTTTGCGCTGTTTGGTATCGCGATCCTCATTTTTGCGCTCGGGATGATCGGCCTGTCCGTCGGGCTGATCGTGAGGGGGCGGTCGATCCGCGGCCACTGCGGCGGCACGCCCGTCTTCGGGCCGGATGGCCGACCGCTCACCTGCTCGCATTGCAACTGCGACGATGAGCACAAAGCCGGCCACTGACGTACCGCCCGACTTGCGCCATCGGACCCTCCTCGGCCATAATCGCCTCTACCGTGCCTTGTGCCACGGGTGGCTTGTCCGCCAAACGGGCAAGATGCCCGTACCACCCTGCATGGATGGATGCCCGTACCACCCTGCATGAGGTGGGCATGTCCTCAAGTGTGCGCTTTCAGTGCGAAGCCCTCCTGGTGAGCTTGACGCTGGCCCGCAGACGGTTAGAGTATTCCTCGTATGCGCTGCTGTCCGGTGTCCGGAAGAAAGGGCGCATTTTCATTCACGTTTTCAACCAAGGAAACCCAACAATGTCCGCAGACACTGAGATCATTCACATTGGTGGCAGAGAGATTCTCGATTCGCGTGGTAACCCGACCGTTGAAGCGACGGTCGTTCTGGCCAACGAGTGCACGGGGCAGGCGGCCGTCCCGTCCGGCGCGTCGACCGGCGAGCACGAGGCTGTCGAGTTGCGTGACGGCGACAAGAGCCGCTACCTCGGCAAGGGCGTCCTGAAGGCTGTCGAGAACGTCAACACGCGCATCGCCGACGCCCTCATCGGCATGGACGCGACGGACCAGGAGATCCTCGACCGCACGATGCTCGAGCTCGACGGCTCGCCGAACAAGGCCGACCTGGGTGCCAATGCGATCCTGGCCGTCTCGATGGCAGCAGCCAAGGCAGCCGCCCAGTCGTGCGACCTGCCGTTGTTCCGCTACCTCGGCGGCGCCGGCGCGCACGTTCTGCCGGTGCCGATGCTCAACATCCTCAACGGCGGCAAGCACGCTGACAACACCGTCGATTTCCAGGAGTTCATGATCCAGCCGTGGGGGGCGCCGACCTTCCGGGAAGCCCTGCGCTGGGGCACCGAGATTTTCCACAGCCTCAAGGCTGTGCTGAAAGGCAAAGGCTACAGCACGGCCGTCGGCGACGAAGGCGGTTTTGCGCCGGATCTGAAGTCCAACGACGAAGCCTTCGAAGTCATCGCGATCGCGGTGGAAAAGGCAGGCTACAAGCTCGGCGAGCAGGTCTTTTTCGCGCTCGACCCGGCCGCCAGCGAGCTTTACAACGAAGCACGGGCCAAGGGCAAGGAAGGCTACTGCTTCTTCAGCTCCGCCCCCGACCGGATCGCCAGCTCGGACGAGATGGCTGACTACTGGGCCGAAAAGTGCAAGCAATGGCCGATCCGCAGCATCGAGGACGGCCTGGCCGAGGACGATTGGGACGGCTGGGCGACGCTGACCAAGCGACTCGGTGAAAAGGTCCAGCTCGTCGGCGACGATCTGTTCGTCACGAACGTCGAACGGCTTCAGCGCGGGATTGACGAGGGGTCCGCCAACTCGATCCTGATCAAGGTCAACCAGATCGGTTCGCTCACCGAGACATTCAACTCGATCAACCTGGCGATGCGCAACGGCTGGACGGCTGTCATCAGTCACCGTAGCGGCGAAACCGAGGACACCACGATCGCCGACATCGCCGTGGCGACCAACGCCGGTCAGATCAAGACGGGCAGCGCGAGCCGTACCGACCGGATCGCCAAGTACAACCAGTTGCTGCGGATCGAAGAGCACCTCCAGGATGAGGCGATCTACGGTGGCCGGTTCTGGAATAAATGAAACCATTCGGCACCGTACGGCCGATAACCTTCGATAAGGGGCGACCCCGGTCGGTCAACCGGTAAGAGGCCGGCCGACCGGGGAGGCCAAATGCAGTCCGCGGGGGACCGGGGCGTCATGGTGCAGCAGCAGACGGATGATCTTCCGGAAGCGCCGGCAGCCGCCCACCCGATCATGTTCTGGGTGCTGACTGGCCTGGCACTGGCGATTTTCGTGCCATGCACGCTCGTGCCGGTCATCCTCGAGGGTGAGCAGCTGTCCTCGTATGCGCGCATTTTAGAAGATCAGATCGGCCTGCTCGAAGCCCGCTACGAACGCAACCGCGCCAACGCGGAAGCCCTCGCCTCCGATCCGCTGGTCAACGAGCGCATCGCACGGCGAGAGCTCAACTATCGACCCGAGGGCGAGCAAACGATCCGCTGGAGTGCCCAGGATCTTGCCTCCGTGCGGGCGGTCATCCCGGAATCGGCAGCCTTGCCGTTGCCCAGGCCCGAAACGGCCGCGACCGCACCGCCCCAGCCGGGGTGGCTCGAGAGCCTCCGTGCCTGGCTGCCTGCCTGGCCCTACCGCGACCTGTTCGCTTCCGAGCCCCAGCGGACGATCCTGCTGCTGATGGCCGGCGGTCTGCTGCTGGCCGCCTTCCTGCTCTATGACCCGTCTCCGCGGTCGCGACCGCACTGACGCCGCCCCTGCGTCGTTGAGCCATCGACCCGTCTCGGGTGGACCTTCGTATTATCCTGCAGCGTCTTTTCTCCTAAGGTGATCGATCCCAATCTGGAAAACCGGCCCGTTTGAGTTAACATGGACGGGTTGGCAAAGGGTAAATTCTGATGATACGGATTCCATTGACGGTTTGGGGCTGGCGTGAAATGGCCCTGGCAACGCTCGTTACGGGCGTGCCGGGGGCCTTGGCGTGGGTGGGCACGTTGCAAGGCCGACTCTGGTGCTTGCCGATCGCGGTGGTGTTGACCCTGATATGGGGCTGGGCGATCAGCTTTTTTCGCGACCCGCATCGCGTCGTGCCGAACGATCCGGACGCGCTGGTCGCCCCGGCCGACGGGCTGGTCACGGAAATTTCGCGCATCGATCACGACTCGCTCATCGGCGGGCCGGCCATGCGGATCGGAATCTTTCTGAGCGTCTTCAACGTCCACATCAACCGCAGCCCCTGCAAGGGCGTCGTGCGGATGATTCGCCACGAGCCGGGTGCTTTCCTCGACGCGCGCCATCCCGAGTCGGGTTCGCGCAACGAAGCCAACACGATCGTCATCGAAACCGACGACCCGGCTGCCCCGACGCTCGTGGTGCGACAGATCGCCGGCCTGCTCGCTCGCCGGATCGTCTGCGACCTGAAAGTCGGCCAGCAGATCGAACGTGGCCAGCGGATCGGCATGATCAAGTTCGGTTCACGCACGGAGCTCATCGTGCCGGGGCATGACCTGTTCAGCCCGCAAGTCGCACTCGGCGACAAAGCGCGGGGTGCGGCCACGATCCTGGCCCTGCGATGTACCGGCACAGCCAGTTCCGAGCCGCAGGCCGTCCGGCAGCCAGCCGGGCGAGCGGAGGAACGCACGTGAAGGACCGACCGTCCGGTCATCCCGAAAAGAAACGCACCGCCGATGGCAGGCCGATCCGGCATCGCCGACGACGGCTGCGCACGATCGCGATGCTCCCAGCCTTACTGACGCTGGGCAATCTCTTTTTCGGATTCATGGCTGTCTATTGCTGCCTCTGGGAGATGCACGACCTCGGGGCCGAGGTCGACTCGGCCGCCATCCTCACGCTCAAAAAGGTCCTCGGCGAATCGATCAACCCGACCTATCTGTCGATCGGCGTGTTCCTGCTCATCGGGGCGCTGTTCTGCGATGCGCTTGACGGGCGCGTCGCGCGTCTGACCGACCACACGAGCCGGTTCGGTGAACAGCTCGATTCGCTGGCCGACGCCGTGAGCTTCGGAGTCGCGCCGGCCATGCTGATGATCACGCTCGTGCAGCGCGAGTTGGTGCACTGGGGCGAGCCGCCACTGGGGTTCGGTCGCTTCGGCCAGTTCGTCGTTTTCATCGGGGCGATCTACGCCTCCTGCGCGGTATTGCGCCTCGCGCGGTTTACCGTAGAGGCATCCATCGAGGAGGCGTCGCACGAAGGGTTCCGCGGGCTTCCTTCGCCGGGTGCGGCTGCGTCCGTGATGAGTCTCGTGCTGCTTCACGAATCCGTGAGCGAACCGGACATGCACAGCGTGTGGGCGAGCGGGATTGCGATGCTCCTGCCTGCCTGCACGTTGGCGGTGGCCCTGCTCATGGTCAGCCGGATCCCCTATGTGCACGCGGTCAGCGCGTTCCTGCGTCGAAGGCCCTTCGGGCACGTCGTCATTACGTTGCTCGTCCTGCCGCTCCTGGTGCTCTACCCCGCGCAGATGGCGCTGCTGGCAGCCTGGGGATTCGTTCTGAGCGGACCGTTGAAACTGCTGTTGCGAAAAAAGAAACCCGCCCCCCACGTCGAGGGGCCGCCCGCAAACGATGCCGCGCCGGAGACGGCTCCCGCGCCCGATGATCCTACCTAGGTCGTGATGTCTACCATGAGTACCGAGCAGCCCGTTCGTGTTCGTTTCGCACCGTCGCCCACAGGCCATCTTCACGTCGGCAGCGCGCGGACCGCGCTGTTCAACTGGCTGATCGCACGTAAGAGCGGCGGCGCTTTCATCCTGCGTATCGAGGACACGGACACCGCGCGGAACGTGGCCGGGGCGGACCGGAAGATCGTCGAGGATCTCCGCTGGCTCGGCCTGCACTGGGACGAGGGGATCGAGGTCGGCGGGCCGCACGCGCCCTATTACCAGTCGCAGCGGATGGACCTTTACGAGGCAGCCATCGCCCGGCTTCTCGAAACGGGCCATGCGTATTATGCCTTCGATACGTCCGACGAGCTCGACGCGATGCGTGCCGTGGCCCAGGAGCGGAAGTGCACCTTCCGTTACCCGAGACCGGAACGCTTTCCCGATGAAGCCGACGTCGAACGCGCACGGCAGCAGGGTCTGCCCGTGGTCGTGCGCTTCGTCATGCCGGAGCGCGACATCACCGTCAACGACGAGATCATGGGCGACGTGACGGTGGCTGCGACGGAGCTGGACGACTTCATCATCCGCAAGGCGGACGGCATGCCCACGTACCACCTGGCCAACGTCGTGGACGACGCACACATGGGCGTGACGCTGGTCATTCGCGGGCAGGAGTTTCTCGCGCAGACGCCCCGGCACATCGCGCTGCAGGCTGCGCTGGGCTATGCGACACCGCGTTACGCGCACATGGCGCTGACGATGGATATGAAGGGCCGTAAGCTTTCGAAGCGGGACGGGGCGGTCGAGGTCTTTGCGTTCCGGCAGGAAGGGTATCTTCCGGAGGCGCTGCTCAACTTCATCGCGCTGCTGGGCTGGTCGCCGGGCGGGGACCGCGAGCGCTTCACGCTCGACGAGATGATCGGGCTGTTCAGTCTCGACCGGATGAACCGGATGAACTCCAAGTTCGACCGGGACAAGCTGTTGGCCTTCAATACGGACGCGATCCGCGAAGCCTCGCCGGAACGGCTCCTGGCCGCGTTCGACGATTGGCTGTCGGTCAATCCGGATTCGCCGATCGCCAAGGCGAACCTCGACACAGCCACACGCCGCATGCTGCTGGCTGCGAACACGAGCGTCCGTACCTTGGCCGACCTCGAATCGCGTGCGGGCTTCATTTTCGCCGCCGACGATGCGATCGCGTACGACCCGGCGGCTGTCAAGAAGGTGCTTGAAAAGGGTGACGGCGCGGGTTACGCCATGCTGGAGACACTCGTTGCGGTTTTCGAGGGTCTCGAGCCGTGGTCGGAGGAAGCCATCGACGAGACGATCCGCGCATTCTGCGAGACGCAAGCCGTGGGCATGGGCAAAGTGGCTCAGCCGATCCGGGTCGCCGTCTCGGGCGGGACCGTCAGCCCGGGTATCGGCCAGACCCTCGCTCTGCTCGGTCGCGAAAAAACCCTCCGCCGCATCCGCCGCATCCTGACCGAACGGCCGGTTCAATCCTGATATTCTCTTCAATGAGCCGCGGGCTTCAGCCCGCGCGGTCCTCCGGACAGAGCACATGCGGGCAAGGCACTGGCGGACAAGCCGCCAGTGGCACCCGGCGAAACAAGAATCCCCGTGCGTGAACTCGAAGCCCTCGACAGGCCTGCCGGGGGCTTTTTGTATCTCCTGCAACGGGCGAGCAGTCTTGCGCCTTATGGATCCTTGTCACGCATGGACCGCAGTCGCAATCACTACTGCACTCCCCGGCGGACTGCTGCCTCGGCGACGCGTTCGATCGCGATGCGGTACGCGGCGTCGCGCAACGTGACGTCATGGGCCGCAGCCAGGTCGGCCACCTGGCGGTACGCGTCCAGCATGACGCGACGGAGCTCCTCGTTGACCCTCTCCAGCGTCCAGTAAAATTCCTGGCGGTTCTGGACCCACTCGAAATAGCTGACGGTCGCGCCTCCCGCGTTGCAGAGGATGTCCGGGATGACGAGGGCTTCACGAAGGTTCAGGATGTCCACCGCCGCCGGATGCACCGGGCCGTTCGCGCCCTCGGCGATCAGGCGGGCCTTGATGTGCGGGGCGTTCTCGACCGTGACAGCGTTCTCGAGAGCTGCCAGCACGAGTACATCCACCGGCTCGACTATCAGCTCATCCCGCTCGAACGCTTCAGCCTCGGGATACTCCGCCAGCGCGTGGCCGGCTTGCACATGGGCGAGCACCTCGGGGATGTTCAGACCCTTGGGCTGTCGGATCGCACCGGTCACGTCGCTGACCGCCGTCACGCGAACGCCCAGCTCATGGAGCAGCCGTGCCGCGGTAGCCCCCACGTTGCCGAATCCCTGGACGGCTGCCGATGCGCCCGAGAGTTTCAGTTTCGCATCCTTCGCTGCCTCGGTGATCGTGTAGACGACGCCTCGCCCGGTCGCTTCGCGCCGCCCTTGCGAACCGCCCATACTCATGGGCTTTCCCGTGACGACGCCGCGCTGGTATTTGCCGTGGATCATCCGCCATTCGTCCAGGATCCATCCCATCTCGCGTTCGCCGGTGTTGACGTCCGGGGCGGGGATGTCCTTTTCCGGCCCGATCACGTCGAGCATCACCATGGCGTACCGCTTGGTCAGGCGCTCCTTCTCCTGCAATGACAGCGACGGGTAGTCCACCGAGACGCCGCCCTTGGCCCCGCCGAACGGGATGTTCACGACAGCCGTCTTGAGGTACATCCAGAACGCCAATGCCTTCGTCTCAGCCTGGCCGACGGCGGGGTGGAACCGGATGCCTCCTTTGTACGGCCCGCGATCGTCGTTGAACTGCACCCGATAGGCCTGGCAGACCTGCAGGCTGCCGTCGTCGCGCTGGAACGTCAGGCGGTTCTGGATGGAGCAGTCCGGCGTCGTCAGGCGCTCGAGAATGTCGCACTTCGGGTAACGCCGGGGCAGTTGAAGGGGCTCGGCATAGCGGTAGAAGTGTTCCTTGGCCAGTTCGAACGCATCTTTTTCCATGCGGTCACTCCTCGCGTCTGTGACGATGACAGGAGAGCATAGGGAGGGGGCCGCGGTCAATCCAGTCCGCGCGATGCGCAGTGCTCCCGTTGCAAGGAAAAATACCACCCATCCGCCAAGCGTGTCGTGTCCGTTGCGGTTCAGTTCTGTCGCAGTCTCCCGTCTTCGGGAACGAAGCTCGGCTCGTTGGTGATCAGCAGCACGTCGTACCGGATCGAGCCGTCCAGGTTCCGCAGCGTCAGCGTGTGGCGGCCGGCCGGCAGACGGATGCCCTCGAGGTTCGCCCGCCCCGGCCAGGCCCACGTCCACACTTGCGGTGCGAGCGGGTGGTCCGCAGCGATGAGCTCGTCCGGGATGTTCAGGTCGGTCCGTCCGTCGCCCAGCGTCGTCAGCGGTTGGCCGTTCAACAGAACCTCAACGCGATGGTCGACCGAGGGCCCGCGTGCACCCGTGCCCCGGAGAAGATAGCGCAGCCAGAAGTAATAGGCGTCTTCCTCGGGCACCTCGATCGTCCAGGCGGCGCTGTTGGTGTCCGGCTCTTCGGGGACCACGTAGTCGGCTGCCCGCGTGCCGCCGGCCGACGATCGCTCGAACGCGCCGGTCAGTTCCGCCTCGCCAAAGGCCAACTCGATCTCGACGGGCGACGTCTCGGCAGGCGGCGTCGATGCCTCGGCCAGGGCGATCGGGCTCTCGTCACCGCGACGATTGACGGCTGTCACGGCATAGTGGTAGCGCGTGTCGGCCCTTAATCCCCAGTCGATGAACACTGCCTCTGTCGGCGAGCCGATCCGAAGTTCCTGGGAAAGTTCGGCGATCGGTTCGCGCGATGCGTACACGTGGTAATGGCTCAGACCGGGTTCATTCGTGTGCCGCCACGTGAGGCGGTTGACGCGCGGCTGGACGTTCGCAGCCCGCAACTGCTCGACGGCCGACGGTCGCGGCTGATCTTCCGGGCGCGTGCCCTGGGGCGTCATCGACGCATCGGTCGTTAAGCACAGCAGGTCGAGCTGCGCCGACGCATCGCCGGTCGCCAGCGTGACCTCCGTTCGCCCGGCCGACAGTGCAAGAGGGTTCCCCTCGACCCGCACCCACGTCCACTCCGTTACGTTGGTTGCGACCTCGCGCGGGGTGTCGGCCACGCCGATCTGCCAGCGTGTGCGCTCGGGTTGACCGCTTCGCACGCGGGCCCACAGATGGTATAGGCCGTCCGCGGGCACGTCGATTGTCAGGCCCGCTTGGCCGCGATCGGATTCCGGGTGACGGTAGAGATAGTACCAGTCCGAGGCCTCGCGCCGATCGACACCGATCGTCAACCCGGGAAGCGCATCGGTCTCGAGGTCCCACACTGCCTGCTCCGCCTCGGCATAGACCGTGAGCGTACCGTCGTATTCTTCGGGCAGTTGCACACCGGCTCGCGCCACCTCGGCCGAGTATCCGCTTTCGAGCCCGGAGTGCTCGAGCGAGGTGACCACGTAGTAGTAGGCCCGGCCCGGCTGGACCGTTTCATCGTGCCAATGCGTGTCCTCGACCGGCTCCGGCGTAACCAGGGTGTATCCGTGCCCGCTCGTTCGGCTGCGATAGACGAGATACCCTTTCGTCTCGCGGCTGTACGTGGAGGGTTGCCAAATAATCGTCACGCCATCATTTTCGACTCGCCAGCTGGGATCGATCGGCGGGCGCGGTCGCGCGACGACGGCGATGTAGTTTTTGAATCGGCCGGTCATGCTCGAGCCGTAGTGGATCTTCGTCGCGTCCGGGCTGAACATCGAGAAGTCGCCCCCGGCGTAGTAGGCATTGAAGCGATGCTTCGTGTCCACGATCGGCTGGAAGGTGCCGTCCGAGAAGACCTGGAATTCGACGTTGGCGTTCACGGGCCGTCGGTAGCTGCCGAAGTGCCAACCGCGCACCCAGCCGACGAAGTAGCGCGGGTGATGCCGCCAATGGAGATGGTAGTTGGTTCCGTCGGGCGAGAGCTTGATCGAACGTTCTTGGCCGTCACGGACGCGGAAGATGCGCGTCGTCCCGCCGTCCACCGCGATGAACTCCCGGTCGGGGTCGCCCGACTCGTGCCCGTGCGTCGCGTGCGGCAGGTTCCTCCAGAGTGCGTAAAGCTCCTCCATGCTCATGTCGGTGGGCAGCGACACGCCATCCATGAACCGGTCCAGCCTGTAGATTGTCCACTCGTCGCCCTGGGGGTACTTGACCCGTCCCTCGTGAAAGGCGCGGAGGTAATTCGTGTTCCCGCAGAGTGGGGCGGCGATGAGGTTTTTCTCGCCGGTCTGCCGATCCACGAGCATGCCGGTTCGCAGTGCGATCAGGTCGCCGTGCTGCTGGTGGTTGTAAACGACGGGCATATGGTTCGCGCCGCCGTGCTGATGCCACAGGAGTACGGACGGGCCGTCCGGGCCGATGGGTCGACCGTCGTAGAGGGGCATCGCCGGCACGGGGTAGTTCTCGTCGTTTTCGAACGGCACGAAAATACCGCGATTGGGCAAGTCGATGAAGATGTGACGTTCATCCTCGGTCAGGCCGTAGATTCTCGCGGTTGCGTTCGGCCATGCAAAATGACTCCACTCGGCGACGACCTCCTGTTCGCCTGTCCGCCAGTTGTTGCGCGTGACCTTGTCGAAAGGACTGTGGGGTGAATAGTAGAGCTCGGGATCTTCGGGCGCCCAGACCGCCGGCCGACCGCCGTGGGCGGGTATCAACCGGGAGTAGTCGGCGTTGAAGAACCACCCCCTCTGCGGCTCGTCATCCAAGGTGCGAACGCCCTCGACGTAAAGCGCCGATGCGTTGATGTTCCAGGCCGACCAGATCGAGGCAGTGCCCGCGTGCTCGGTCGTGGGCGAATCGTCGAGCATCCAGACCGTCGTGCCGAACCGCCGATCCTCGAACATGACCCGATGGGTTCGCAGTTCCCGGCCCTCCTGGTAGAGGTCGAAGGGCTTGCGGCCCTGACGTTCCATGAAGGCGTGCAACCCCTGGACCGGGTCCGGATCGGGCTCGTAGCCCACCGCTGTGGATGACTCGTCCGCGAGCCCCTGTGCGGGTGTGCCGATACAGAGGATCGCGACCGAAAGCATGGCTGCTAAAAGAGCATGACGCATCGAAAAAACTCCTGGCCCGCAAGGCCCGTACGCATCTCAACCCAGTGAAGTACGGGCACCGGGCCGATGTCGACTTCTCGCATTATTCACCTCACGCCATGAGGGGCAAGGAAACAAGGGACGGTGCGCGCGTTACATGCGTTTATCGAAGGAAGGGCGGGGTTTTACCTATGGAGGTGCACTCGCGCTCAGGCCGGCTGGGCGCCGGGGGCTGTCGAGGGGCCGAGCGTTTCGGTCGCGGGCTGGAGGCGGGAGCCGGTCGTCGTCGCCGCCGGCAGGGGAGGGGCAGCGGGCGTCGCGTCGTATTCGGGGACGGTGTTTTTGAGTTCCTCGCGGATCGCCTCAGCCGACGCGGTGTCCATCATCGCGATGAGCCGATCGATGCACTTGCAGACGCGGTTGAAATCTTCGGGCCGTTTGTTGTTGATGCCGATCTTGGGGTGCGCGGTACGGCTCGTGTCCTCGCCGGTGATCGAAAGCTCCTCGAAGAGCTTTTCGCCCGGGCGCATGCCGGTAAAGACGATGTCGATGTCCTCGTAGGGGCGCAGGCCGCTGAGCGTGATGAGATCCTGCGCGAGCTGGACGATCTTGACGGGCTCGCCCATGTCCAGCAGGAAGATTTCGCCGCCCTTGCCCATCGCACCGGCCTGGAGGACGAGTTGGGCCGCTTCGGGGATCGTCATGAAGTAGCGGACCATCTCCGGATGCGTCACCGTGACGGGCCCGCCGAGGGCGATCTGCTGCTTGAAGATCGGGATGGCACTGCCGCTGGAGCCCAGGACGTTGCCGAAGCGAACCGTGACGAACTCGGTTCGGCCATCCGACGCACCGGCCAGTTGCTGGACATACATCTCGGCGACCCGCTTCGAGCAACCCATGACGCTTGTCGGGTTGACAGCCTTGTCGGTCGAGATCATGACGAATTTTGCGACGCCGGTCTGCCGCGCGGAGTCCGCCAGGCACTTCGTGCCGAGGATGTTGTTCTTGACCGCTTCGCCCGGGTTCCATTCCATCATCGGCACGTGCTTGTGAGCAGCTGCGTGAAAGATCGCTGCCGGTCGCTCGGCCGCCAGCAGCGCGCGAATCCGATGCACGTCGCCGATGTCGGCGACGCACGGCTGGATGTCGAGATCGGGGAAAAGGCCGAGCAGTTCGCGATGGATTTCAAAGAGGGCGTTTTCCATCCGCTCGACGAGCAGGAGCCGTTTCGGCTGGAAACGGGCGATCTGACGACACATTTCCGAGCCGATCGAACCGCCCGCCCCCGTCACCAGGACGACCTTGCCGTGGATGTACTGACCGATAGCCTCTGTGTCGAGCGTGACGGGGTCGCGCCCGAGCAGGTCCTCGATATCGACGGGGCGGATCTGGTTGACCTCGACCCGCCCTTCGATGAGGTCGCGGACAGCCGGGACGGTGCGGAACCGCAGGTTCATGCCCTGGCAGAGTTCGACGAGATGGCGGATCTTGCGTTGCGGGGCACTGGGCATCGCCAGCAGGACCTCGTCAACCATCTCGTCCTGACAGATCTTGCGAATCTCTTCGGTCGGGCCGAGCACCTCGACGCCGCGAATCCGCCCCCCCCATTTGCGCTCGTCGTCGTCCAGGAAGCCGACAACGTCGTAGCGGGCCTCGGACGTCCGCGCGATCTCGCGCAGGATGAGGTCGCCCGTATCACCGGCCCCGACGATGAGCAGTCGGACCTGTGTCGCCGACGCGAGGGGACGCAGCTCCTCATAATAAAAACGGTAACCGACCCGCGCGCTGGCCACCACGACGATCGTAAAAACCAGATCGAGCAGAAAAACGGAATTCGGGATCCACAGATTTCGGTCGGGCGGCAAAAACTGGCGCCAGATGCCTTGGGAAAAGTAGTAGATGACCACGCAGATGAAGATGCTGGCGTAGACGGCGATGATGATCCGGAAGAGGTCGCGCAGCCCGACGTACTTCCAGGAATCGCGGTAGAGGCGGAACCACCCGAAAACCGACAGTTTGACCGCAAGGGCGAGCGGAAGATAAGTCAGATATTCAGCAGTGAACCAGCGCTGCGAAGGTCGAAAATTGTGGGCAACGCCGAAGGCCAACAGTAAGCTGAACGTGAACAGGCCCGCATGCGCGAGGAAAGAGATCAACGCGAGGGGGACGTGGTATTCGCTGTTGGGCTTGCGTGTATCAGCCATCTTGTTTTCTATCGGACGGCACGAACGATCGGTCAACACTTGTGGACGACGATCATAACACATCCTGCCCGCGATGTGCACGCGTCAGGAGCCGTCCGGATTAAGAGCCGGTTCGCGTTCTTTTGCTTCCTTCGGCAGGGACGGTTTGCAACGCCATCGCGCTGCCCCGTATCGAAGAACCGCCAGCACCCTCACCCGGTCAATAGGGCTTGCGTCGAAATGCGCGTTTTTGCCCCTCTCAGGGCGATTCGATTTCAGATTCAAAATCGAGTGCGGGAGCGGCCGGGACGGCCTTGCCTGCTCTTTCCGCCTCTTCAAACAAAGTGACGAAACGATACCACGGGGCCTGTTCCGGCGCCGCCCCCCCCGTCTCCGCCTGCTGCTGAAGCATGTATCGGTCAACGGCTTCGACAAAGCGGCGGGCATGCCCCTTGGCAAGAGTGACCTCTCCCTTGCCCCATGTCCACATCGCATCCAGGATGATCACCTCAGGTCTTTGGCGATTGGCAGCCAGATATTGCATCAACCTCTGGTCGTGCTCGACGTATTCGGCCCGTTGCCCGTAAAATGACCGAACGTCGCGAAATTGGTTCAACACATCCGCGCCGGCGACACCTTGCTCCCCGGCGTCCTGATGAAGCAGCCAGTAAATGTTATTGATCGCTTGGGAATATTCCTGGGCTGCGATGCAGGCATAAACATGCCAGAGGCGAAGATAGATGCGCTGCTGGAGGTCGCCTGCCGCAGCCGCATCGGCCAGGATGAGCTGATCGCGGGCGATCTGATAGTGGCCGGCCCGAAAGGCCTCCATCGCCTGCGACTCGAACATCTGACGGCGAGCCGCGAGTCGGTTCTCCACAAGATCCCGCAAGCTGACTTCAGTCCGTTGTGCCCGCGTCGAATCGGCGCCGCTCTGTGCACCCTGGGCCAGCGCCGCTCCGGTAATGTCATCCATTTCCCTTGCGGTCGAACCGATCGTTTCCGGTCGGCCCCAGCTTGCATACCGTGCCGCCACCCGATCCGTCGAGCTGGCGCGACGGCGTAACAACGGATCCCAGCCTCGGTTCGTCACGGCATCGATCGAGTTATAAAAGCTTCCCCGTCGGGGGAAGGATCCGCCGAGACGCGGCGGAGCACGAAAAGTGCTCAGTCCCCGTGAACGCGACACAAGTGGATTAACAGGGGGATGATACAAAGTGCCTCCCCCTGCACGCCTGCCGCCCCCGCCAACACCACCGAGCAGATCGCGTCGTGTAGGAGCTGCACCGGTAGCCTGCCCCCTGGGCTCACCCCGCTGGTCACCAAAGCCGGTTGGTCGGCCGAAGCGGGCGCCACCAAAATTATGCGTTAACCGATTCGCCGGCGAACTCTGACTCGGGCTGATGCTGCCGCCTTGGCGACCGACCGTCATCTGACCGGAAGCCAGTGAGATCGGCCCCAGGAGCAATATCAGTGAAACGACGGAAATTCGACATCTCCACCGATACGCTGTTGTGCGCTGCCATTCGTACATAGGGGCCGTCCTTTCGCGGAATCGGCACGGGAACCTGAGCGGCTCCGGCATCTGCTGCGTCATCTCAACAGATCGGCATGCTGGAAGCATATATCGACAAAACCCGGCCGTCGATCTTGGGCCTTTCTGTTGTGACAGAGGGTATGGGCACTACGCCCGTTCCCCCTCCCTTGCCTCCATGGCGCTCAAATTCTTGGCGCAAACAGCGGAGGCTGGCTACTTTTATCATACGAGTCTGCTTACCTGGCTGTTTCAAATATTGAAATACAATCTTGGCAGGGGGGGTGCTTTCAGAGCTGAAAATCGAACGGGAGACAGTGTGCGTACAATAATTACATGCACGCTTTTATAATTATTCCGGTAGCCGTTCGATCGCCACAGCCGTCATGTCATCGAGGGGGGCCAGGCTTCCCGTCGTCTGGTCGATGGCCTCGGCCAGCGAGTCGATCCATGCCGTTGCCGATCTGCGGACATTGCTACGGAAATGCTCGGCGAAGGTGAGGGTTCCGTTCTGCCGGTCACGCCCTTCGATGATCATATGCTCCAGACCGTCGCTGTAGAGGATGAACTTCTCGCCCGGCTCGAGCTGGATGGTGCAGGTGGGATAGGTCTCGTCGGCGAAGACGCCCAGCAGCCCGCCGACGGTCCGCACCTCGGTACACTCTCCGTCGGCTGTGACATGGATCGGGTGCGGGTGCCCCGCGCGGGCGAACTCGATGCGTCCTGTCCGGGTATCCAGGCGGGCGTAGCATGCGGTGACGAATTGGCAATTGGGCAGATCCTGCTGGGTCAGCTCGCGGTTGAGTCGCGTCATCACCTGGCCGGGACAGACGAGCGTGTAGCCGTTGTCGCCGATGATTTTGCCGACCACTGCCTGCCGGATGAACATCGTCAGCAGCCCCGCAGCGATCCCGTGACCGACAGCGTCGGCCACATAGCACCCCAGGTGCGTCTCGTCGAGCCGGCTCACGTCATATGTGTCGCCTGAAACCCATGAGGCAGGCCGATAAAGGATCGCGAACCGGTAGTTTCCGATCTCAGGCAGGGCGCGCGGCAGAAAATCCTGCTGAAGCCGACTGGCCAGGCGCAATTCCTGGTCGACTTCGACAAACTGCTGGTTGAGTTTCTTGCCGAGTCGCTGCATGACAGCCATGTGCTGATCCAGTTGCCGCAGCAGCGGCTTGTAATCGCGTATCGTCGACAGCCTTCCCCAGAGTTCGTCGGCCGACAGTTCGGGAGACACCGGGGCCAGTGCATCCCGGCAGGACTGCGGGAGGGTCTCGGGCCGTTCCGTAATCACCAGGCCGGTGATTCGGTGCGTGCGGAGTGCATCGGCCAGGAGTTCCAGTCCGGTGCGGTAGAGATCGCGTTCGCGTGGGTCGGACTCGCCGTGCGCGCCGTAAGGGGGACAGACCAGGAGCGTGTCGATCCTGCTCAATAAGTTCGAATCGCAGGCTTTACCGAGGTCGGGCACGTGCAGAAAGGTCACGTCGTGGTTCGCGGCCATCTGCGACAGGCACGCCGGCCGATCGTGTTGACCGACGAGCAGCAGGGTAACCCCCCGCGTCGAGGGTTGGGCGATTTGTTCCGATAACTGAGCCAGTGCGCGGTCCTCCCTGTCATGCGAGGTCGTGCCCGGAGACAGTCGTGCCCGGAGACAGTCGTGCCGGAGACAGTCGTGCCGGAGACAGGTGCCATCGTATGCACGCTTTCCCTTTGGTCCATTCGACCTGTCAGGGAGTGCTCTTGAGAACGGCCTTGGGGATTTCGACATGATCGCCCGGGCCGATGCCGAGCTTTTCAAAAAGGCCGGCTCGCACTTCAAGGGCGAACCGTGCCGGCTCGATGGAGGGGTAGGTGCGCGTTTCCAGCGGGGCCATCGTGTACGTCGTGACGATGGTCCCGTCGTGGCGGAGGTAGGCGATGTCCAGCGGGATGATCGTGTTGTACATCCAGAAGCCCAGCAGGCGGTCGTTTTCGAAGACGAAGAGCATGCCGCGTTCGGCGCCGTCGGGCAGTCCGTCGTCCGGATCGGGCGGCAGGGGGGCGAGCTTTTCGGCCGGCACCTGCATGAGGCCCCGTTCGCGTTCGGTGTCGGTGGTCGCCAGCCAGACGTGGAAGGTGTGCCCGTTGATCTGGATGTTGACGGTCGGCATGGCGTCGAGGTCGTTTCGCAGGTTCGGTTGCTGGCCGAGTTTACATCCGCCGCCGGCCCAGGCCATCGCCAGCATGAGGGCCGTTCCCAGGACGATCACCCGCGTATGCAGGTGGCCCGCTTCGGCGCCGTCCATGACCTGGATGCAGCTATCGGGAGGATCGGGCTCGAGAAACGGCATAGCGGCTCCACGATACGCGTAGGATCGGCGGGACGTGTTCTCAGGCAGTCCCGAAGCGAAAGTATACGGACGGCCGATCATATCGCCAATCCCGTGCGGATGCATGACGATCGCATTTTCGAATGGTACGCATATCGAAGGACAGGGCATTCGCTTGCAGGCTGAAGATGGATCAACCAGAATGGTTGCGGTGGCGATGGGGTTCGCCCTTAACCGCCGTGGCGGCTCGCTGCGGCTGATGACTCCTGCGAAAATCGACGAAAATCGAATTCTCGTGCCCATTTCGTGCTTTTCGTCAGGTGAGGTTATGACCGGGCGGACAGACGATGGCCGATTCGCAAGGAGTCATCAATGGCTGTCAGCATCGCTGAAATCATCATCTTGAGTCTTCTGGCGGACTGGGTCTTCCGCCTCATGCGCATCCCCGGCCTCATCGGCATGCTGCTGGTCGGCGTCCTCCTCGGCCCTTACGTGCTGGACTATCTCGCTCCCGATCTGCTGGTCATCGGCGCGGACCTGAGGTTGATCGCACTTATCGTGATCCTGCTTCGTGCAGGGTTCGAACTCAGCCGCGATACCCTGCATCGCGTGGGGGGGCGGGTGCTGCTCCTGGCGTTCATCCCAGCCACCTGCGAAGGCGTCATGATCACGCTGGCAGGGACCTGGTTGCTGGGATTGTCGCTGCTTGAGTCCGCGATGCTCGGATCGATTCTCGCAGCCGTTTCGCCCGCGGTCGTCGTTCCCGCGATGATCCGGTTCATGAAGGAGCGCAAGGGGGCGTCCAAGGACATCCCTTCGATGGTCCTGGCTGCTGCCTCCGTGGACGATATCTACGTCATCGTCGCGCACAGCGTGATCGTCGGCCTCTACGTCGGGCACCAGGTGAACGTCGTGTGGCAGGTGGTCGGCGTGCCTGTTTCGCTGATATCGGGCATCGTCGTGGGGCTGCTTGTCGGCACATGTCTCTATCGTCTCTTCGACCGTTTCAATCCGCGCGCCACCAAGCGGGTGCTCATACTCATTGCGTTGTCCGTGATGCTCATTCGTCTCCAGTACCTGCTTGCCGGGTACATTCCCTTTGCGGGCCTGGTCTCGGCGATGGCCATCGGTTTCGTGATACTCGAAAAGCGCGAGCACATGGCGCACGAGATATCGGCCAGGCTTGCCAAGGTCTGGGTCTTCGCGGAGATCATCCTGTTTTCGATGGTCGGTGCGCAGGTGAACGTCGGCGTTGCGTGGCAGGCAGGCCTTGCGGGAATGGCGATCATCGCGCTGGGGCTCCTGGCACGCGGGGGCGGGGTTATGCTGTGCCTTCTGAGAAGCCGGTTGAATCTCAAAGAAAGGCTGTTCGTCCTGGTGGCCTATTCCCCGAAAGCGACGGTCCAGGCAGCGATCGGCTCGGCTCCGCTGCTGGCCATGCGTGCGGCCGGCATGGAAACCGGTCCCGGCGAGATCATCCTGGCTGTCGCGGTGCTGAGTATCGTTCTCACCGCCCCTGCAGGTGCCTGGGCGATCGCGGCCCTCGGGGACCGCGTGCTCGAGGTTGGCCCGGAGGCAGGCAGGGACGCCTATGAGGCTGCCATTGAGAGCAGCCCTGACGACGACGACGTTTTGTGAACCCACATACGTCCTCGTGACACCCTCGTCCTCCGGTTGCGTGTTCTATCGACTATCTTCCAATCGCTTGTTGGCCGGTGTTCGTGCTTGCAAGCCGCTTGTCAGTCCAGGAAGGCTGCCCACTCACCGCTGGAACCTATAATGAGAGCGTGACTGGGAAGCGAGGAGGCGATTCCGCTGGCAAGATGGTGATCGGCGCATTATGATAATAGTAATACATATCTGTAAGGCTGACCCGGCAGGGATCAAGCCTTGCTTTCCCGGTTGGAATCGCTGTGGAAGAGTACACCAGCGCCAGGGGATGTCGGCAACGACAGACGCCCTGGCGAAGTTGCATGATGGGGATCGCTATGACCCGTGATTTCTTGGACACTCTGGATCGCCGCATTCTCGTTTTCGACGGTGCGATGGGGACGAGCGTCCATGCCTGTCACCTCGATTTGTCGGACTTCAGAGGACTCGAAAACTGTACGGAGATTCTTTGCGAGACTCGGCCGGACGTCGTCCGCGCGATCCATGGACGGTTTCTCGAGGTTGGCTGTGATATCATCGAGACGAACAGTTTCGGATCCAATGCCATTGTACTGGCCGAGTTCGGCCTGGAAAAAGAGGTTCGCGCACTGAACCGCAAGGCGGCCGAGATCGCCCGCGATGCATGCGGTCAATACGCCTCGTCGGACAAGCCGCGTTTCGTGGCCGGTTCGGTCGGCCCGGGGACCCGGCTGGTCAGTCTTCGCCAGACGACGTTCGACGCGCTGGTCGACAACTATACCGAGCAGATCCGAGGCCTCATGGACGGCGGGATCGATGTGCTGCTGTTCGAAACGTGCCAGGATATCCTGCAGGCCAAGGCGGGGATCCATGCGGCAGAGCGCGTCTTCGCCGAGTACGGCCGGCGCGTTCCGATCATGGTCCAGGTCACCGTCGAGACGACCGGGACGATGCTCGTCGGGTCGGACATGGCTGCCGCGTTGACCGCCCTCGATGCGTACCCCCAGGTGCAGGTCATCGGCCTCAACTGTGCGACCGGCCCGCAGGAGATGAGCGAGCACGTGCGTTTCCTGGGCCGAGCGTGCGACCGGTACCTCAGCATTCAGCCGAACGCAGGCCTGCCGCAGCTCGTCGAAGGCCGACCGCATTATCCGCTGACGCCCGACGAGCTCGCCCGATGGCTGCGCGATTTCGTCCGCGAGGACGGCGTGAACATCGTCGGGGGTTGCTGCGGCACGACGCCCGAGCATCTCGCCGCGGTCGTCGAAGCGGTCGAGGGACTCAAGCCCCGTCCGCGGGCAGCCTCGACGCCGGCCAGCGTGTCGAGCTTGTTCCAGTCCGTGCCGATCCGTCAGGACAACAGCGTCCTGCTCGTCGGCGAGCGGACGAACGCCAACGGCTCGAAGAAATTCCGCGAGATGCTCGCGGCCGACGACCTCGACGGCATGGTCGAACTCGCCAAGGACCAGGCCCGCCACGGCAGCCATCTCATCGATCTGTGCGTCGCGTACGTCGGGCGCGACGAACGGGCCGACATGGAACGGTTCGTCACGCGCTGTGCGACCGAGGTGCCCGTGCCGCTCATGATCGACTCGACCGAGCCGCCGGTCATCGAGGCGGCCCTGAAGCTGGCCGGCGGTAAGTGCATCGTCAACAGCATCAATCTCGAAGACGGCGAACAGCGCTGCGGGGAGATCCTCGATCTCTGCCGCACATACGGTGCCGCCGTCGTCGCATTGACGATCGACGAAGAGGGCATGGCCAAAACGAGCGAGCGCAAAGTGCAGGTCGCCCGCCGACTCTACGAGATCGCCACGAAGCGTTACGGGCTGAGGCCCGGCGACATCCTCTTCGACCCGCTTACGTTCACCATCTGCACGGGCAACGTCGAGGACCGCGCGCTCGGTCTCGAAACGCTCCAGGCCATCCGGCGGATCAAGCAGGAGATGCCCGAATCGCACATCCTTCTGGGCGTCAGCAACATCAGTTTCGGCGTCAAGGCGCCTGTCCGGCACGTGCTCAACAGCGTCTTTCTGCACTACGCCTTCGAGGTCGGCCTGGACGCAGCCATCGTCCACGTGGCCGGCATCGAACCGCTCTACAAGATCGATGAACACCTGCGCGAAGTGGCGCGAAAACTGATTTTCAACGAACGGGCCGACACGCAGGACCCGCTTATCGAGCTCATCAACGCTTTCGGGGACGAAACGCAGGAGAAAGCGCGAAAAGAAGCACCGCCCGCCAGCGTCGAGGAGCGCCTTAAAAAGCGGATCATCGACGGGAACCGCTCCGGGGTCGAGGCCGATCTCGATACCGCCCTCGCGCACCATGCGCCCCTGGAGATCATCAACACGATTTTGCTGCCGGGCATGAAGGTCGTCGGCGACCTGTTCGGCTCGGGGCAGATGCAGCTGCCGTTCGTGCTCCAGTCGGCCGAGACGATGAAGACGACCGTCGCTTACCTCGAACCGCACATGGACCGCGCATCCGACTCGGACAAGGGCTCGATCGTGCTGGCCACGGTCCGCGGCGACGTGCACGA